>NZ_JBFAXR010000143.1:0-20264 GCF_040680895.1 Streptomyces sp. NPDC051940
GGTGGCGGGGAGTGCATGGGTGTTCGACATCGTTTCTCGGCTTTCGCGCGTCGGGTCGAAGGACGTCGTACGCGCGGGCGGCCGCGCCGCTGGTGCCGCGGCCTGCGGGGCCCGTTCCCGGGCCCGTCGGGCCGCGTACGGGTCAGAACTTGTTGCGCGGGGTGAGACCCAGGGACATGCCCGACAGGCCCCGCTGACGGCCGCCGAGCTTGCCGGCGACGGCGCGGAGCGCGGCGCCCGCGGGGGACTCGGGGTCCGTCAGGACCACCGGCTTGCCCTCGTCGCCGCCCTCGCGGAGGCGGACGTCGATCGGGATCGAGCCCAGCACGGGGACGTTGGTCCCGGTGGTCTTCGTGAGGCCCTCGGCGACCCGCTGGCCGCCGCCCGTGCCGAAGACGTCGACCATCTCGCCGCAGTGCGGGCACGGCAGTCCGGACATGTTCTCGACGACGCCCACGATCTTCTGGTGCGTCTGGACCGCGATGGAGCCCGCCCGCTCGGCGACCTCGGCCGCCGCCTGCTGCGGGGTCGTGACGACGAGGATCTCCGCGCCCGGGATCAGCTGCGCCACGGAGATCGCGATGTCGCCCGTGCCGGGCGGCAGGTCGAGCAGCAGGACGTCCAGGTCACCCCAGTAGACGTCGGCCAGGAACTGCTGCAGCGCGCGGTGCAGCATGGGGCCGCGCCACACCACGGGCGCGTTGCCCGGGGTGAACATGCCGATGGAGATGACCTTCACGCCGTTCGCGGACGGCGGCATGATCATGTTCTCGACCTGGGTCGGCCGGCCGTCGGCGCCCAGCATCCGCGGCACGCTGTGGCCGTAGATGTCCGCGTCCACCACGCCGACCTTGAGGCCGTCCGCGGCCATCGCGGCCGCCAGGTTGACCGTCACGGAGGACTTGCCCACGCCGCCCTTGCCGGAGGCCACGGCGTACACCCGGGTCAGGTTGCCGGGCTGGGCGAACGGGACCTCGCGCTCGGCCTTGCCGCCGCGCAGCGACGACGCCAGCTCCTTGCGCTGTTCGTCGCTCATCACGTCGAGTTCGACCGTGACGCTCGTCACGCCGGCCACCCGCTGGACCGCCTCGGTGACCCGGGAGGTCAGCGTGTCGCGCATCGGACAGCCCGCGATGGTGAGATACACGCCGACGGCGACCGCGCCGTCCGTCCCGACCTGCACCGACTTGACCATGCCGAGTTCGGTGAGCGGTCGGTTGATCTCCGGGTCGTTCACCGTCGCGAGCGCGGCGCGGACCGCGTCTTCCGTAGGAGCCATGTACCCAAGAGTACGGCCGTGCGTCATGGCCCCGGAACGAGAGGTAGGACACGCCCGGTACTCTCTCGGCAGCCCGCTGGTCGTCAGGGAGGTAGCGGAAGATGAGGCAGGCCGTGTCCGTGGCGGTGACGTGCGCGTTGGTCGCGTCCGCGGTGTCGGGTTGCTCCCTCCTGCCGTTCGGCGGCAGCCCCGACAAGGGCACGAACGGCGTCTCCGGACTGCCGGCCGCCACGATCGAGGCCAAGTCGCTCGCGGCCGCCTCCGCGGCGTCGTCGGTACGGCTCTCCGGCACCGTCGTCAGCGGCGGCAAGCTCTTCAAGCTCGACATACGGCTCACGAACGAGGGCGGCACGGGCGAGGTGTCGACCAAGGGCAGCACCTTCTCCGTGCTGCGGGTGGGCAAGGCGCTCTACCTCAAGGCCGACGACGACTTCTGGCTGGAGAAGGGCTCCGGCGACGAGGAGCCCACGAAGGCCGACACGGAGGCCGCGCAGCACCTCGACGGGATGTTCGTGAAGGTCCCCGAGTCGGACGCCTCGTACAAGCAGCTCTCCGGCTTCACGGACCGCAAGGTCCTGCTGGACGGGCTGCTCAAGCTGCAGGGCGACGTGGAGACGGGGGACTACGCCAAGGTCGGCGGCGTCCCGACGATCGGGCTCACCGTCGACGGCGGCGACGGCGGGAAGCTCGAGGTGGCGCTGGAGGGCGAGCCGTACCCCCTCCGGCTGGAGCGCGCGGGGGGCGCGGGGGTGGTGGAACTCTCGGCGTGGGACGCGGAGTTCGAGGTGAAGGCGCCGCGGAAGGAAGAGGTCGTGGACTACGGCGAGAAGGTCGGCACGGGCTGAGGGGGCTCGGGCGCCCCCTCAGGGGGTGACCTGTCCGCGGTGTCGGTCGCGCTGCCGGCCGGCCGGGTCCCCGGGGGAGCCCCGGGAAGGGCTGCACATGCCCCGTCCGCGTGGCCGCCCTGCTCCCAGGGGCTTCGGGGGCGGAGACCCCGGAGATCTCCTTGCTCGCACCCCGCCGGAGGCGTTAGCGGCGGAAGAGCAGCTTCGGGAGTCCCGCGGGGATGGCGTGGCGGGTGTTGTTCGGGGTTGGTACCGGTGGGGTTGCGAGGGACGTGTTCGGGAGGGTGTCGTCGGGGGTGCCCGTGGCGTCCAGGCGTAGGACGCGGCACTCCCGGGCCCAGCGTTCCGGCATTCTTTCGCCGTCGGGGGCGTTCAGGCGCTTGGCCTTGAGTTCGTCCACGGCGGCCGCCCAGGCGTCCGTGCCGGGGGCCAGTTCGGTGACCCTCGCCTGCCAGGCGACGATGCGGGCGCCCTTGTCCTTGCTGCGGGCCACGATGTGGACGACGCCGCCGTCGGAGAGGCCGGTCAGGGGCTGCTCCTGGCCGTCGCCCACGACGTGGACGGCGCCGTCGTGCCACACGTGCCACAGGGCGCGGTCGCCGATCCAGAGCAGGCTGGACTTCTTCGAGGCTTCCTCGATCAGGGCGGGGCCGAGCGTCGTCATGCGCCCGAGGGTATCGGCCGCCCTCCACTCCCGTCCCGCCGCGGGGAGGTCCGCCGGGAGCGGGCGGTCACCCGAAAGGCCGCCGGGGCACGTGTCCTGACGGCCACGGACCGTGCGCGTCCCTAGATTCGGGGCATCTCCGCAGCCCGCGCTGAGCTAAGGACCGGTCATGACGCGTCGCCCCAACATCCTCCTGATCGTCACCGACGAAGAGCGCGCCCGCCTTCCGCGCCCGCAGGGCTACTCGCTTCCCGCGCGGGAGCGCATCGCCGAGCGGGGCACGGTCTTCGAGCGGTACTACACGGCCTCGGCGCAGTGCAGCTCCGCGCGTTCCGTGATCTACACCGGGCAGCACGTGCCCGTCACCGAGACCTACGACAACGACAACATGCCGTACATCCGCCCGCTCGACCCCGGGCTGGGCACGATCGGCACCATGCTCCGCTCGGCCGGCTACTACACCACCTACCAGGGCAAGTGGCATCTCTCCAACGCCTACCGCACCCCCGAGAACCCGGAACCCACCACCGACGCCCTGGAGCCCTACGGGTTCAGCGAGTTCAACGACTGGGGCGACATCGACGGCGGCGCCTGGGCCGGGCTCAGGATCGACCCGGTGATCGCCGGCCAGGCGGTGAAGTGGCTGCGCGACCGCGCCCCGGTCGTCTCCGAGGACAAGCCCTGGTTCATGGCCGTCAACTTCGTGAACCCCCACGACATCATGAGCTTCGACTACGGCGGCCGCCCCCAGGTCCAGCTCCCCCCGGGCCTCGCGCACGCCGTCGTGGCCAAGGCCGCCGCCGACATCCCGGTGTACCGGCGGCGCTGGGACTTCGACCTGCCGGACAGCCTCCGTGACGACCTCTCGGGTGCCGCCCCAGCCGTGACCGAGTTCGCGCGGATGACCGACACCGCGTTCGGCCCCGTCGCCGACGACCGGCACTGGTACGACGGCCTGAACTTCTACCTCAACGCGATCCGAGACGTGGACCGCCACGTCGAGGTCGTCCTCGACGCCCTGGAGGCCTCCGGGCAGGCCGACCGCACCGTGGTCGTCTTCACCTCCGACCACGGGGAGATGGCCGGCTCGCACGGACTGCGCCAGAAGGGGAACCTCGTCTACGACGAGAACGTCCACGTCCCCTTCATGATCGCCCACCCCGACCTGCCCGGCGGCGCGCGTACCGACGCGCTCGCCTCCGCGGTCGACATCGCGCCCACCCTCCTCGACATCGCCGGCCTCGACCCCGCCGCCGCAGCCACCCGGCACCCCTCGCTCAAGGGCCGGTCGCTCGTCCCCGCCCTGGACGGGCAGTCCGTGCGCGACGGAGTCCTGATCGCCATCGAGTCGATCCTGACGCTGGACTCGTCCTTCTGGTTCGAGTTCGCCGACCCCGCGGCGCCCCAGCGCATCGCCTCCGGTGACCTGCGCCCGGACTGGAACAAGCGCGGCTTCCTGCGCGGCTACCTGGACGGCCGCTACACCTTCGGCCGCTACTTCTCCCCGCTGAGCCCGAACCGCCCGGCCAGTACACAGGCACTGCTGGCCGAGAACGACGTCGTGCTCTACGACCGCGAGCAGGACCCCGCCGAGACGCGCAACCTGGCCGCCGACCCCGCGAACCGCGAACTCGTCGAGCGCTACCGGGTCCTGCTGGAGGACCTCATCGACACCGAGATCGGCGCCGACACCCGCGCCTGGGTCACCGAACGCCCCCGCCTGCTGGGCTGGCCGACCTGGCACGGAGACGTCGACCGGCCCGCCGCCCTCGCCGGTTCGCAACAGGGCTGAACGCCGAGGCGGCGGGACGGAGGGGCCCTTGCACCGTCACTACACTGGGCGCATGCCCTCCCGTACCGCCGCCGACAGTTCCGCGATAGCGCCGCACCACCCCGTGGGGAGGGCTCCGGGGGTGCCGTTCGATCTGGTGCTGCTGGCTGTGGCCGTGGGCGGGGTCTCCTTCTCCGCGCCGCTCATCGCGTCCATGGCCGCGCCCGCGCTCGCCATCGCCTTCTGGCGCAACGCCATGGCCGTGGGCGTGCTCGCGCCCGTCGTGGGGCTGCGACGGGGGCTGCGGGACGAGGTCCGGGGGATGGGGCGGCGGACGTTCTGGCTGTGTGTCGCCTCCGGGGCGATCCTCGCGCTGCACTTCGGGCTGTGGCTGCCCAGCCTCAAGCTGACCTCCGTGGCCTCGTCCACGGCCCTGGGGACGACCACGCCCGTGTGGACGCTGGTCCTGCTGCGGCTGCGCGGGCAGCGCGCTCCGGGGCTGGTGTGGGCCGGGGCGGTCGTGGCCATGGCCGGGGTGGTGCTGCTGACCGGTGTCGACCTGTCGCTGTCGCCCGAGGCGCTCGCCGGTGACGCGCTCGCGCTGGGCGGCGGGATCGCCGCCGCCGGGTACGTACTGATCGGGGCCGAGGTGCGGCGGACGGTGTCCACCACGTCGTACACGCTGATCTGCTACGGCGTCTGCGCCGTCGCGCTGCTCGGCGTCTGTCTGGCGGCCGGCGTGGATCTGGGCGGCGGCTACTCCGCGGAGACCTGGCTGAAGCTGGTGGCGCTGACGGGCTGCGCGCAGCTGCTGGGCCACACCCTGTTCAACCGCGTGGTGCACGGCCTGGGCGCGACGGTGACCTCCACGGCGATCCTGCTGGAGGCCCCGGGCGCGGCCCTCATCGCGGCCGTGTGGCTGGGCCAGAACCCGCCCGCGGGCGTCTACGTGGCGCTGACCGTCATCCTGGCGGGCCTGACGATGGTCATCCTCGCCAACCGCCGTACGCCGGCCGCCGCCTGACGGCTCACAGCCAGCCGTTGCGGCGGAAGCCCCGGTGCATGACCGCGCAGATCGCGAAGATCGCCCCGATCACCATCGGGTAGCCGTACCTCCAGCGCAGCTCGGGCATGTAGTCGAAGTTCATCCCGTAGACCCCGGCGATCATCGTGGGCACCGCGAAGATCGCCGCCCAGGAGGTGATCTTCCGCATGTCCTCGTTCTGCGCGACGGTGGCCTGCGCGAGGTTCGCCTGCAGGATCGAGTTCAGCAGGTCGTCGAAGGACACGACCTGCTCGTGGACCCGGGCGACGTGGTCCGCCACATCGCGGAAGTACTTCTGGATCTCGGAGTCGACGAACCGCATCGGCCGCTCGGAGAGCAGCTGCATCGGCCGCAGCAGCGGCGCCACGGCCCGCTTGAACTCCAGCACCTCGCGCTTGAGCTGGTAGACGCGCCCCGCGTCGCCGCCGCGCCGCCCCCGGCTGCCGCCCGGGGAGAAGACGTCGATCTCGACCTCGTCGATATCGTCCTGCACGGCGTCCGCCACCGCGATGTACGAGTCGACGATCTGGTCCGCGATCGCGTGCAGGACCGCCGACGGGCCCTTCACCAGCAGCTCCGGGTCGCCCTCCAGCCGGTGGCGGAGCGAGCGCAGCGAGCCCTGGCCGCCGTGCCGGACCGTGATGATGAAGTCCCGGCCGGTGAAGCACATGACCTCGCCGGTCTCCACGATCTCGCTGGTGGCGGTGAGTTCGGCGTGCTCGACGTAGTGCAGGGTCTTGAAGACGGTGAAGAGGGAGCCGTCGTACGGCTCCAGCTTCGGGCGCTGGTGCGCCTGGATCGCGTCCTCCACGGCCAGCGGGTGCAGGCCGAACTCCTTGGCGATACCGGCGAACTCGGCCTCGGTCGGCTCGTGCAGCCCGATCCAGGCGAAGCCCCCCTCGGCGCGCACCTTGCGCATGGCCTCGGCGGAGTCGAGCCGGTCGGTCACCCGGCGGCCGTTCTTGTACACGGCGCAGTCGACGACCGCGCTGGCGGTGCGCGGGTCGCGGGTGGTGTCGTACGGGAGCGAGGACTGGCTGCGCTGGCGGGCCGCGGGGCGGACGGCGGCACGCAGGTCACGGATCATCGACATGGCAGGCTCCTTCAGAGGTCCTGCCGTCCCTGGCGGCGGGGCAGCAATGCCCGAAACGGGGACGAGCCGGTCCGGGGGTGCCTGCCGGTGGACAGGGCTGGACGGGCGCATCCGCAAAACGGGCACGGCTGACATCGCTGCGGTGCGACGGCAAACGGGAATGACTCGGTGAAACGAGTGCTCAACCGTCGTGTTCACACGGCCTGGGAGCGCCTGTGAACCGGTCAGCCGCAGCTGCAGCGCGCGGCCGGGGGGACGAACTCCGGATCAGAGGGAGACGTGCTGGACGGAAGAGCTGCTGGTACTGCAAGGTCGGCTAGGATCCACCGCAGTCCCACCTCCTCCGGCCGGTCCCCGATGGGGGACGAGAAATGTGCGGGTCGGCCGGGCCTTTCCGGCTGTACGTCGTACCCGTACACCCGAAGGCCTGAATGCCCGGCTGCAAGGTTACCAGCCGACGATAGCCCCGCGGGGGCGCCGGCGGCGGGAATGGGCTGATCGGAGGGCCGGCGCCCGGCGGCCTATGCTGGCGTGTATGGCTTCGGGTGATGTATTGGCGCTGGTTGAGGCGCGTTTGACCGCGACTTTCGGGGAGCCGGACGCGCGGGCGGCGGTGACGTTCGTCGGCGCCGAGCGCATCGAGGTTTTGCGCTTCCTTGAACCAGGCGAGGGTTTGCACGACGGCCTCGTCCGTTATGTCACCCTCGGTATGTCCGTCCAGCCGATGACCGATCCGACGGCCCTCGTCGCCGATCCGGTGCGCGGCCCGCGCGCGGAGCTGGTGCTGACGGTCCGCGCGGGCCGGGCCGCGACGGACGAGGTGCTGCGCCCGCTCGTGGTGCTGGCGTCGGCCCCCCAGGTGGAGGGCGTGGTGGTGGCGCCCGGCGCCTCCCTGGACGTGGGCGAGCCCCTGTGGCCGGGCGCGGGCTTCACCTCGGTGCTGGTCGGCGAACCGGGCGGCCTGGTGGCGGACCTGGAGCTGGACGAGCCGATGGATCCGGTGCGCTTCCTGCCGCTGCTGCCGATGACGCCGAACGAGGCGGCGTGGAAGCGGGTGCACGGGGCGACGGCGCTCGAGGAGCGGTGGCTCAAGCACGGGGTGGATCTGCGCGATCCGCTGCGGGCCGCGGTGGCGCTGGACGGGGACTGACGGTTTCACCGGAGGGCGGCGGAGGGGTTCGCACGCCGGTGGCCTATCGTCTGCGCTCATGACATCCCGGCCGACGATCGAGCCCGATTCCTTCCACCAGCCGCTCCGCGACCAGTTCGAGGTGTTCCTCGACGAGCACCGCGCCGCGCTCCACGACAGCCTGGACGGGCTGACCGAGGAGCAGGCGCGGCGGTCGCTGGTGCCGTCCAAGACCACCCTGCTGGGGTTGGTCAAGCACGCCACGTTCGTCGAGAAGGTCTGGTTCGACGAGGCGGTCACCTGCCGGCCCCGCGCCGAGATCGGCATCCCGGCGACGCCCGACGAGTCGTTCGACCTCGACGACGGCGACACCGTCGCCTCCGTCCAGAAGGCGTACCTGGAGGCGTGCGCCGCGTCGCGGCTGGCCGTCGCGGAGCTGTCGCCGGACGACGTCGTACGCGGAAACCGCCGGGGGCCGCTGCCGCTGCGCTGGGTCTACCTGCACACGCTGCGCGAGCTGGCCCAGCACTGCGGCCACGCGGACATCCTGCGCGAGCAGCTCCTCAGCGAGGGCTGAGGAGCTGCGGGGCTGCGGCGGTCAGGCGGTCAGGCGGTCAGGCGGTCGCCGGGAGGGGGTCCTGCGCCGGTACGGCGTGGTGGTGGGCCGCCTCCGTGGTGAGGGACTTGCGCCGGACCCCGACGATCACGGCGCCCACGAGGGCCGCGACCGCCGCGACGACGAACGGCGCCTCGAGGCTGTCGGTCCACTCCTCGATCTTCGGGGCCAGCCAGGGCGCGGCCGCCGCCGCGAACCAGCGGACGAAGTTGTAGCCCGCGCTCGCCACGGGGCGCGGGGCGTCCGAGACGCCGAGCGCGAGTTCGGTGAAGACGGTGTTGTTCAGGCCGATGAAGGCGCCGGAGACGATCGTCCCGACGACGGCCGCGGTGTGGCTGCCGTAACCCAGCACGACCAGGTCCGCCGCCAGCAGCACCAGTGAGCCGCCCAGCACGGTCAGCGAGCCGAAGCGCTTCTGCAGGCGCGGTGCGACCAGCACCGAGAAGACGGCCAGCAGCACACCCCAGGCGAAGAAGACCCCGCCGGAGCGGTACGGCGACATGTCCAGCACGAACGGGGTGAACGCCAGCACCGTGAAGAACGCGTAGTTGTAGAAGAACGCGGAGGCGGCGGCCGAGGCGAGGCCGCCGTGGCCCAGCGCCTTGACCGGGTCGAGCAGCGAGGTCCTGGCGGCGGGCTTCGGCTGCTCCTTCAGGAACACCGTGATGGCGATGAAGCCGATGGCCATCAGCGCCGCCGTACCGAAGAACGGGTAGCGCCAGTTGAGGTCGCCGAGCACGGCGCCGAGCAGCGGGCCGCAGGCCATGCCGAGGCCCAGCGCCGACTCGTACAGCAGGATCGCCGCCGCGCTGCCGCCGGCCGCCGCGCCGACGATGACGGCGAGGGACGTCGAGACGAACAGCGCGTTGCCCAGGCCCCAGCCGGCGCGGAAGCCGACCAGTTCGCCGACGGTGTCGGAGGTGCCGGAGAGGGCGGCGAAGACCACGACGAGCGCGAGACCGGCGAGCAGCGTCTTGCGGCCGCCTATGCGCGAGGAGACGAAGCCGGTCACCAGCATGGCGAAGGCGGTGATCAGGAAGTACGACGTGAAGAGCAGCGAGACCTGGCTGGGCGTCGCGTCGAGGCCCTTGGCGATCGAGGGCAGGATCGGGTCCACGAGGCCGATGCCCATGAAGGCCACGACCGCGGCGCCGGCCGTCGCCCAGACGGCCTTGGGCTGCTTGAGCAGGCTCGGAGTGCCTGCGTCCTCGTCGAACGGATCCATGACGCTGCGCCCTTTCGTGTCCCCCGGCGGGGGCCGCTCTGGGGGAGATGTTTAGTGTCGCTAATAAATGTAGCATACATCTATACTGTGAGGGAGTGCCCGCCGCGACCGCGGTCCGTGCCTCCCCGGGGCCGTGCGGTGACCTTGCCGGGCAAGGCGCGCCGCCCCGGCCGTCCGGACGGGTGATCGTCCTTGACGCGACGTCAGCCAGGGAGGACCGTATGGCCCTATGAGGGGCGAACCGAGTTGCCCGAAGTGCGGTGGACGGGTGCGGGCGCCCGGTCTCTTCGCCGACTCCTGGCAGTGTGGGCTGCACGGACCCGTGCAGCCGCTGCAGCCGGTCATTCCGCCGAGCGTCGAGGCGCTCGGTGTCGTGGTGCACCGGGCCCAGGTGCCGGTGTGGATGCCGTGGCCGCTGCCGCTGGGCTGGCTGTTCACGGGTGTCGCCAACGCGGGCGACGACCGCAGCGGTGGCCGTGCGACAGCCGTCGCGTGCTCCGGGCCGGGGCCGCTCGGCGGGCCGGGTGAGCTGCTGCTGGTCGCGGAGGAGCTGGGGGTGGGACTCGGCGCGCGCTACGCGGGGATCGACGGTCCGGACCCGGGGCCTGCGATCTGCGCCGACAAGCCGCCGCACGCCAAGGTCATCGCCGCCGGGCGGCCCACGCCGTTGTGGCATGTGTCGGGGGCGCCCGACGACCGCGCGGTCTTCGCGGGTGAGGCGCTCGGGCTGTGGCTGTGGGCGATCGTGTGGCCCGAGCAGTCGGGGCTCCTCATGTACGACGAGCTCGTCCTGACGGACCTGCGGGATGCGGGGGCGGAGATCGACCTCCTGCCCTGCGGGGCGTTGTCGCCGCGGCTTCTTTCCTGATGCGGTCCGCTGCGCGCGGTGCGGTTTGCGCGGGCGCCTGCGGCGCGGTCGGCGCTGCGCGCCTCGTCCTCAAGCGCCGGACGGGCTGGAGGTGCGGTTGCGCCGGCTGACGCGCTTCGGGCTTCGCCCGAAGTCCTCAAACGCCGGACGGGCTGAAAAGGGAGCCCGTCACCCTGGAAGGGGTCCGTCACGCTGGAACGGGGCACAGCGCCAGCGGCCCTGCCACACCCCGCCAGTGGGCCTGGGGCCCTACCAGCCCTCAGCCCCCGGCGGAACCCCGTAAAATCCACCGTTGTGCGCATAGACCTCCACGCTCATTCCACTGCCTCTGACGGAACGGACACCCCCGGCGAGCTCGTCGTGAACGCCCGTGCGGCGGGGCTTGACGTTGTCGCGATCACCGATCACGACACCACCGCCGGGCACGGTCCCGCCGAAGAGGCGCTTCCCGCGGGGCTCACGTTGGTGACCGGGGCCGAGTTGTCCTGTCGGATGGACGGCGTCAGTCTGCACATGCTCGCGTACCTCTTCGACCCCCACGAGCAGGAGTTCGCGCGCGAGCGCGACCTCGTACGCAACGACCGCGTGCGCCGCGCGCAGGCGATGACCGACAAGCTCGTCGCCCTGGGTACGGGCATCACCTGGGAGCGCGTGCTGGAGATCGCCGCCGGTGGTTCCGTCGGCCGGCCGCACGTGGCCAGTGCGCTGCTGGAGGCCGGGGTCATCGGCAGCATCGACGAGGCGTTCACGGGGGAGTGGCTCGGATCGGGCGGGCGGGCGTACGTCAGCAAGCACGAGCTCGACCCCTTCGAGGCCATCCGCCTGGTGAAGGCGGCCGGCGGCGTCACCGTCTTCGCGCACCCGCAGGCCGTGAAGCGCGGGCGCGTCGTGTCGGAGAACGCCATCGCCGAGCTCGCGGCGGCCGGTCTCGACGGCATCGAGGTCGACCACACCGACCACGACGCCCCCACCCGGGACAGGCTGCGCGGCCTCGCCGCGGATCTGGGGCTGCTTGCGACCGGGTCCAGCGACTACCACGGCACACGCAAGAAAGTCCGGCTCGGGGCGAACACCACCGATCCGGACGTGTACGAGGAACTGGTCGGCCGCGCCTCCGGGGCCGCCCCCGTACGCCGGGACTAGCTTTCCCTCCGGTTCCCCGCCGGCGCCCCCGCGCGACCCCGCATCAAACCCCCCGCGCCACCCCGCATCATCCCTGAAGAAAACAGCAAGGCACTCCGTTGGATCTCGCCCTTTTCGGCTCCGTGTTCCTGACCCTCTTCGTCATCATGGACCCGCCCGGTATCACGCCGATCTTCCTCGCCCTCTCCGGCGGCCGTCCGGTGAAGGTGCAGCGCCGTATGGCCTGGCAGGCGGCGTGCGTCGCGTTCGGTGCGATCGCGCTCTTCGCGGTCGCCGGGCAGCAGATCCTCGACTACCTGCATGTGAGCGTGCCCGCGCTGATGGTGGCCGGCGGACTGCTGCTCCTGCTCGTCGCTCTCGATCTGCTGACCGGCAAGGCGGACGAGCCGACGCAGACGAAGGACGTCAACGCCGCGCTCGTACCGCTGGGCATGCCCCTGCTCGCCGGGCCCGGAGCCATCGTCACCGTGATCCTCGCGGTGCAGCGGGCGGACGGGCTGAGTGAGTACACCGCCGTCTGGGCGGCCATCCTCGCGATGCACGTCGTGCTCTGGCTCGCGATGCGCTACTCACTCGTGATCATCAGGGTGATCAAGGACGGAGGCGTGGTGCTGATGACCCGCCTCGCCGGCATGCTGCTGGCCACGATCGCCGTTCAGCAGATCGCGAACGGCGTCACGGACTTCATTCAGGCCGCGTAGCCGTCGGCTCGCGGGTCGCCGCCCGGGAACGCGTTCTCCGCGGCCGGGCGGATCAGCAGGCGCTGTCCGGTCTCGGCAGCGCTGAGCACAATGCGTTCGACGGAGGCGGCGTTCACGACGGTGCTGTCCACGGCGGTGCCGTTGACGTCGTCCAGGCGCACAATCTCGAAGTGCATCCACTTCTCCCTTCGTCTTGTAACAGGGTGGGCGATTTTCAGCCGTTCTGCCCCTTGGGGGCAGCTCACCCTCGTCTGTCACAACACGATGGCATCACCAATCATTCCGTGCGCTAACAAAAAGTTTCGACTGTTTAACTTCCTGCGCCGCCGATGAGTACCCGCGCCCATGCCCCCGTCACCCGGGGCGGCTAGCCTCGCCGCATGAGCAAGCCGCCCTTCCTCGCGCTGCCCGCCGGGGCCGAAGCCCGCACCCTCGACACCGACCGCGGCGCCTTCGCCGCCCACTTCGCCGGGCGGCGCGAGCGGGGGACGGCGCTGCTCGTCCCCGGGTTCACAGGGAGCAAGGAGGACTTCATCGCCCTGCTGGAGCCGCTCGCGGCGCGCGGCTTCGCCGTCGCGGCCGTCGACGGGCGGGGGCAGCACGAGACGCCCGGCCCGGACGACGAGGCCGCTTACGGACTGGGCGAGCTGGCCGCGGACCTGCTCGCCCAGGCGCGTGCGCTGGGGGGAGAGGTGCACGTGGTGGGCCACTCGCTGGGCGGGCTCGTCGCGCGGGAGGCCGTGCTGCGGGACGCCTCGCCGTTCGCGTCGCTGACGCTGATGAGTTCGGGTCCGGCGGCGGTGGCCGAGGAGCAGCAGGCCCGGGTGAAGACGCTGATCGGCGCGCTCGCCGTACTGGACCTGGAATCCGTCTGGCAGGCGATGCGGGCGCTGGACCCGCCGGAGGCCGCGGACGACGGTACGCCCGCGGACGTCGCCGGCTTCCTGCACCGCCGCTGGATGAACACCCGGCCGGCCCAGTTGATCGCCGCCGGCCGGCTGCTGATCGAGGAGCGGGACCGGGTGGCGGAGCTGGCCGGGGTGGAGCTGCCGAAGCACGTGCTGTCCGGGGCGGTGGACTACGCCTGGCCGGTGGAGCGACTGGACCGGATGGCCGCACGGCTGCGGGCGCACCGCACCGTCGTACCGGGCGCGGAGCACTCGCCCAACGTCGATCAGCCGGCGGTCACGGCGACGGCTCTCGCGGACTTCTGGGCGTCCATCGCCTGAGCGGGCGCGAGGGCCGGCCCGGGACGCCTCACCCGTCCCACCGCGCCCCGAACCCCCGCAGCTCCTCCCCGAACTCGACCCGCTCCGCCCAGTCCGCCGGCCACGCGTCCGCGCCCAGATACGCGCCCGCGAACGCCCCCGTGAGGCAGGCCAGGGAGTCCGAGTCGCCCTTGGTGCAGGCGGCGCGGCGCAGGGCCGTCACGGGGTCCTCCGGGAAGAGCAGGAAGCACAGCAGGGCCGTGCCGAGGGCCTCCTCGGCGATCCAGCCCTCGCCCGTGTAGATGCACGGGTCGGACTCCGGGTCGGCGTGGTGCTGGGCGGCGTCGAGCCAGCCGAGGACCTTCAGGCACTCCTCCCAGCCGAACTCGATGTAGTCCTCGCCGCTCGCGTTCGGCGTGCCCAGCCACAGCGTGCCGAGCCACCGGTCGTGGTAGACGCGCCGGTGCTCCTCGGCGTACGCGATGAGCTGCCCCGTCAGCTCGCGCGGCTGCGTGCCCTGTGCGAGGAGGTACACTGCGCGGGCGGTGAGGTCGGCGGCGGCGAGCGCAGTGGGGTGACCGTGGGTGAGGGCCGCCTGGAGCTGGGCGGCGGCGGAGCGCTGGGTGTCCGACAGGCCGGGGAACACGCCGACGGGGGCGACGCGCATGTTGGCGCCGCAGCCCTTGGAGTCCAGCTGGCTCGCGTCGTGCCAGGGGAGGCTCTCGTCGGTGAGGAGGGCGACCGCACGCAGGCAGGTGCGGCCCGGGGCTTTGCCCGTCTGGGGGCGGTGGGCCCACTCGACGTACTCCTCGCGCAGCGGGCTGGTCAGGCGCAGCGGGGCGAGCGTGCCCCGGTCCGCGGCCGTCTGCAGGGCGCGGGCCACCGCGACGGTCATGTCCGTGTCGTCCGTGACCTTGGCGGGGTCGGGGAGCGGCAGCTCCCGCCAGGGCCCGTGCAGGCGCTCGATCTTCGCGGTGTCGTACAGGAACTCCGTTGGTCTGCCCATCGCGTCACCGAGCGCCAGCCCGATGAGTGCTCCGGTGGCGGCACGCTTCGTCATACGCCGCATCCTCGCCGCCAACGGCCCCGCCTGACCAGTGGATTCACCACCGTACGCTGGGCGCATGAACGCGCATCTGTCGCCCAGGGCCCGGGAAGCGACCATCGGCGAGCTGTCCGAGCGGAGCGGGGTGCCGCACTCGGCGCTGCGCTTCTACGAACGGCAGGGGCTGATCAGCAGCCGCCGCACCAGCGGCAACCAGCGCCGCTACAGCCGTGACACGCTGCGCCGGGTGGCGTTCATCCGCGCCTCGCAGCGGGTCGGCATGCCGCTCGCCGAGATCCGCGAGGCGCTCGCGCTGCTGCCCGACGAGCGCACGCCGAACCGGGCGGACTGGGCCCGGCTGTCGGAGGGCTGGCGGGACACGCTCAACGACCGGATCCGCCACCTGGAGCGCCTGCGCGACAACCTCACCGACTGCATCGGCTGCGGCTGCCTGTCGATCGACGTGTGCGGGCTGGCGAACGCCGCCGACCGGATGGGAGAGCGGTACGGCCCGGGGGCGCGGGGGCTGTAGCGGTCACTCCTCGTGCGGCTCGCCCACGACCGCCAGGCCCGCCCGCGCGGCGAGCCAGGAGGCGTGGCGCAGCTCGTAGCCGTCCATGTTCCGGCGGCGAACGGTCACCAGCACGGTGTGGTGGGCGGCCGGTTCGTCCAGTTCGGCGGTCGCGGTGTTGAACAGCACGGTCACCTCGGCGTGCTTGTGGTCCGAGTACAGGCCCTCCTCGGGCACCTCCGGCCAGTGCAGGTTCCACCAGTGCAGCCAGCCGGGGCAGTCGCCGACCTGCTCCCGGAAGGTGTCCTCGACGGTGTCCGGCGGCTGGTCCTCCAGGGAGAACCACAGCGGCACCTGCCCGGCCAGGAAGGCGGGATCGTCCGGGAGTTCGCGGCCGTACACGCCCATCAGCAGGCCGGTGCGGTCCTCGTCGTGCCAGGCCCGCCACCGCACGCTGAACACCCCGTCCGGCAGCGCCGCGCGCATCCGCAGCACGTCCCCGGGAGCCGGCAGCACGGCCTCCACCCACACCTCCGCGAACCGCCGGTCGCCCAGCGCGAGCAGGCTCCGCGCCGCGCGCACCGCCGCGTCGGCGTCGGGGGTGCGGAGCACGGGGAACGCGATGCCGTTGGACATACGACGAGCGTGGCACGGGTGCGGCCGGACGCCGAACCGTCTTCCGCTGCCTGGACGCCGCGGGGTTGTCGGGCCCGTGTCCTAGGGTGCGGACCATGGAACATCGTCAACTCGGCCGCAGTGGCCTGCAGATCAGCGAAGTCACCTACGGAAACTGGCTCACCCACGGCGAGACCGTCGCCGAGGACGGGGCGCTGGCCTGTGTGCGGGCGGCCCTCGACGCGGGGATCACCACCTTCGACACGGCCGACGTCTACGCGCTCGGGGCCGCCGAGGAGTTGCTCGGCAAGGCGCTCGCCGGGATCCGGCGGTCGTCGCTGGAGATAGCCACCAAGGTCTGTCTGCCGACCGGGGACGGGCCGAACGACCGCGGGCTGTCCCGCAAGCACATCATGGAGTCCTGCCACGCCTCCCTGCGCCGGCTGGGCACGGACTACGTCGACCTCTACCAGGCCCACCGCTACGACGAGCGGGTGCCGCTGGAGGAGACGCTGGTCGCCTTCGACGACCTCGTACGGCAGGGCAAGGTGCTCTATCTCGGCGTCTCCGAGTGGACCGCGCCGCAGATCGCCGACGCCCTGCGGATCGCCGGGGAGCTGGGGCTGCGCGGGCGGATCGTGTCGAACCAGCCGCAGTACAACATGCTCTGGCGGGTCATCGAGCCCGAGGTGCTGCCGCTGTGCCGTCAGGAGGGCATCGGGCAGTTCGTCTTCCAGCCGCTCGCCCAGGGCGTGCTCACCGGCAAGTACCGGCCCGGCGAGCAGCCGCCGCCCGGTTCGCGGGCCACGGCGGGCGGCCGGGCGCCGCGCTTCATCGGCCGGGTGCTGGGCGAGGAGCTGCTCACCCGGGTGCAGCGGCTGCGTCCGCTCGCCGACGAGGCGGGGCTGACGATGGCCCAGCTGGCCGTCGCCTGGACCCTGAACCGGGAGGGCGTGTCCTCGGCGATCATCGGCGCCACCCGGCCGGAGCAGGTCGCGGAGAACGCCGCCGCGGCCGGCGTGAAGCTGGACGCGGAGCTGATGGACGCGATCGACGCGGCGCTGGGCGACCTGGTCGACCGTGATCCGGGGAAGACGGGGCGGATGATGGACGTGTCGGCTGCCTGGCGGCGGTAGGGGCGGCGGCTCGAAGACGCCCATGGCGGCGTAACGAAAACGCCCGCGCGAAGGCGTAATGAAAACGCCCCGGGGGCGGACTCCGTGGAGTCCGCCCCCGGGGCGTTCGATGCGGTCCGTCAGCCCTCGGCCGGGGCCGGTGCGCCCTCCGCCTTCGCGGACGAGGCGCGCGTACGACGACGGCGGCGCGGGGCCTTGGCGGCCTCGCCGTCCGCGGTGTCGGCCGCGGTGGCCTCGGCCTTGGCGGCCTTCAGCGCGGTCGCCTTGGCCTCCGGCGCGTCAGCCGTCTTCGGCTCCGACGCCTTCGCCTCGGCCGGCGTGGCCGATCCGGCGCCCGTGCGCGTACGACGACGGCGGCGCGGCTTGCGCGGCGACTCCGCGCCGGCGTCCGCCTGCGCGTCGGCGGTCACCTCGGCGGCCGGGGCGGCGTCGGTCGCCTCCGCGGCCGGTACCGTCTCGCCGTCCGCCGCGACCCCGCCGCGGGTGCGGCGGCGCTGGCGCGGGGTGCGGGTGCGCGGGGGGCGCTCCTCCGTGGCGGCGGCCTTCGGGGCGCCCCGGCGGCCGCGGCCGCCGGTCTCGCCGAGGTCCTCGACCTCCTCCGCGCCGAGACCGGCGCGGGTGCGCTCGGAGCGCGGCAGGATGCCCTTCGTGCCCTCGGGGATGCCGAGCACCTCGTACAGGTGCGGCGACGTGGAGTACGTCTCCTCCGGCTCGTCGAAGGACAGGTCGAGCGCCTTGTTGATGAGCTTCCAGCGCGGGATGTCGTCCCAGTCGACCAGGGTCACGGCCGTGCCCTTGTTGCCCGCGCGGCCGGTGCGGCCGATGCGGTGGAGGTACGTCTTCTCGTCCTCCGGCGACTGGTAGTTGATCACGTGCGTGACGCCCTCGACGTCGATGCCGCGAGCGGCGACGTCGGTGGCGACCAGGACGTCGACCTTGCCGTTGCGGAAGGCGCGCAGCGCCTGCTCGCGGGCGCCCTGCCCCAGGTCGCCGTGCACGGCGCCGGCGGCGAACCCGCGGCGGGTCAGCTGCTCGGCGATGTCCGCGGCGGTCCGCTTCGTACGGCAGAAGATCATCGCCAGCCCGCGGCCGTCGGCCTGCAGGATGCGGGAGACCAGCTCCGGCTTGTCCATCGAGTGGGCGCGGAAGACGTGCTGGGTGATGTTCGCGACGGTCGCGCCCTCGTCGTCCGGCGCGGTGGCGCGGATGTGCGTGGGCTGCGACATGTAGCGGCGGGCGAGACCGATGACGGCGCCCGGCATGGTCGCCGAGAACAGCATGGTCTGGCGCTTCGCCGGAAGCATGTTGATGATCTTCTCGACGTCGGGCAGGAAGCCCAGGTCGAGCATCTCGTCGGCCTCGTCCAGGACGAGCGCCTTGACCTGCGACAGGCGCAGCTTCTTCTGGCCCGCGAGGTCGAGCAGCCGGCCCGGGGTGCCGACGATGACGTCGACGCCCTTCTTCAGCGCCTCGACCTGCGGCTCGTACGAACGGCCGCCGTAGATCGCGACGACCCGGACGTTGCGGACCTTGCCGGCCTGCAGCAGGTCGTTGGTGACCTGGGTGCAGAGCTCACGGGTGGGGACGACCACGAGCGCCTGCGGGGCGTCGGTGAGGTCCTCGGGCTTCGCGCGCCCGGCCTCGACGTCGGCGGGGACGACGACCGTCTCCAGCAGCGGCAGGCCGAAACCGAGCGTCTTGCCGGTGCCGGTCTTGGCCTGGCCGATGACATCGGTACCGGCCAGCGCGACGGGGAGGGTCATCTCCTGGATGGGGAACGGGGACGTGATGCCGACGGCCTCCAGGGCCTCGGCTGTCTCGGGGAGGATCCCGAGGTCTCGGAACGTAGTCAGGGTGCTGCCTCTTCTGTGAGGTACGCGGCGTGCGGCGGCGAAGGGGGTCTACAGCTACCGCGCGGGTCATGGCGCGGGACCTCGTCCATCGCGCGGCCGCTCGAGCCGCGTGGGGTCGGTGGAGCCGATCGGGCCACCGACCGGGCATCCTCATACAAGCATCCCGTTGCATATGCGCCGGGTGCTATACCACTGTACCCCGGAAACACGTACACATGTCAGGCCACGTTTGCGGAATCGCGTCTCTTGTGATCCTTCCGACGTTCCCCGGCCCTGTGTCCCGCCCGTCCCGGCCCGCCCGGAGGGACCCCCATGACCAGGCCCTTCCACCGGGCGCCGGGACGGCTATCGTGCACCCCATGGACACGCCTTCTGACGCACCGGCCCCCACCGGGATCGCCGCCCAGGACTGGGCCCAGGCCTCCGCGGACCCGCAGTACCGGGCCGCGGTCGTGGACCTGCTGGGAGCCCTCGCCTACGGCGAGCTGGCAGCCTTCGAGCGACTGGCCGAGGACGCCAAGCTCGCCCCCTCGCTCGCCGACAAGGCGGAGCTCGCCGCGATGGCCTCCGCCGAGTTCCACCACTTCGAGCAGCTGCGGGACCGGCTGCGCGAGGTCGACGCCGACCCGACGGAGTCGATGCAGCCCTTCGCGGCCGCGCTCGACGAGTTCCACCGCCAGACCGCGCCCTCGGACTGGCTGGAGGGCCTGGTCAAGGCGTACGTCGGCGACTCGATCGCCTCCGACTTCTACCGTGAGGTCGCCGCCCGGCTGGACACCGACACCCGCGGTCTGGTGCTGCGCGTCCTGGACGACACCGGGCACGCGTCGTTCGCCGTGGAGAAGGTGCGCGCCGCGATCGAGGCCGAGCCCCGCGTCGGCGGCCGGCTCGCGCTGTGGGCGCGGCGGCTGATGGGCGAGGCGCTGAGCCAGGCGCAGCGGGTCGTCGCGGAGCGCGACGCCCTGTCGAACATGCTCGTCGGCGGCGTCGCGGAGGGCTTCGACCTGGCGGAGGTCGGCCGGATGTTCTCCCGGATCACCGAGGCGCACACCAAGCGGATGGCAGCGCTCGGACTCGCGGCGTAGCAACCCCCGAACCACCGCGTCCGCGTACCGCGCAACACCGTTTGCCCCTGCGGGACCACGGGTAGACCCCGGTCGTCCTGTTCACAGGCGAACGCGACGGCGAGGTGACGCTCCGTGATTGTGGAAGCTCTGATCAGCGCGATCATCGGCTTCGGTCTGGCGGCGGGAGCGGTACGCCGATGGCCCGGCCGCTTCCCGCAGCGCGGGCTGACGCTGGCCACGGGGCCGGCCGCGGCCGTCGTCGGGGCGGGGCTCACGCACTCCGCGCTGGGCGGCGGGCAGCCGGTCGCCACGGTGGTGGCCGCCGCGGCGGTCGCGGTGGCGATGCTGTCGCTGCTGGTGCGCGGCGGGAAAAGAGCGACCCGGCCGGTGACGGCCGACTTCGTGGGGCTGTAGATCGTCAGATACAGGTGGAGGGCCCGGCGCGCATCG
>NZ_JBFAXR010000144.1:0-19948 GCF_040680895.1 Streptomyces sp. NPDC051940
TTGGCGTAGTTGAAGCCCACGTCCGTCACCAGGTCGCGGATCACCGGGAACGCCCGCAGCGGGGTGACCGTGATGGTCTCCTCGGGGTCGAACACGGGCCGAGGCATGGGCCATGACGCCGGGGAGGGTGTAGCGGGCCGCGGTCCAGGCGTTCACCGGGGGCAGCGTGTCGTGCTCCACCGCCTGGACGAAGTCGTCGACCAGGAAGTGGTGGCTGCCCTCGTGCCCGTTGGGCGCGTGCGCGAACTCCTCGGGCAGGCGCGAGCGGTCGTGGACCGGGGCCGTACCGGAGACGAACGCGTCGCGCAGCTCCGGTGCCACGTCGGCCAGGGAGGGGTCGTCGGCCGGAAGCGTGGGCAGCGCCCGGAGGTGGTCCGAGACGTCGTGGACCCCCTTCTTGTCCTGCCAGAGGCTCACCGTGGCGAGTTGCTCGAAGCTGCCCTCCGTACCGAAGAAGCGGAAGCGGGACTCGCGGAGGTGCGAGGGGTAGCCGACCCGGCGGAACTCGTTGATCCGGAACGAGCCGCCGTCCGCCGTCTCGAACAGCGCCGTGGCGTTGGAGACGTCGTTGTCGAACTGGCTGACCGTACGGTCGAAGACGCCGTCGCCACGGTCGTCGCGCACCCCCAGCGCGCTGACGCTCACCGCGTGCGTCCGCCAGGCGCCCAGCACGCCGCCCACCGAGTGCGTCGGGTAGAGCAGCGGAGGGTAGCTCGCGGTGGCCTTCCACCCCTCGCCGCCGCTGTACTGGTACGCCGCGTAGAAGCCCAGGTCCATGTCGTGGACGTAGTCGCCCTCGGCGTGGAACAGCCGGCCGAAGGCATGCTCCGCGGCCTTCTCGCGGGCGTAGACGACGGCCGGGTTGTAGTGGCTGGTCTCCCCCATCATGTACGTCAGGCCGGTCTCGCGGACCGCCTCGATGATCGCGGCGATCTCCTCCTGCGATATCGCCATCGGAACGGCCGAATAGACGTGCTTGCCCGCCCGCAGCGCCTGCACCGCGAGCGGACCGTGCGTCCAGCGCTGCGTGAACAGCGCGACGGCGTCGACGTCGGAGGCGAGCATCGCCTCGAAGGACGGGTGCGTGCCGCCGGTCAACCGCTGCTCGCCGACGAGCCGTTCGGCCCGCTCAGGCAGCAGGTCCGTCACGCAGATCGCGCCGACGCCCGGGTGGAGCTGGAAGAGCTTGGCGAAATGGCCGGCGAACTGGCCGGCCCCGACGATGCCGAGGGAGAAGGGCATGGGTTCCTTTCGGGTGGGACTCGCGGGTACGCGGGCTGTGGGCCCTGCCCCTCCGTACCCACCGGTGCGCCCGCGGACACCATCCGGGTGACGGGCGGGCCGTACCGGCTCACAATGGGGGCATGGGCACTCGGATCGACGAGGTCAGCGGACCCGGGCGGGTCGCCGGGCCCGATGAGGGCATCAGCGCGGAGGAACTCGCGCTCGCGGCGCGCAATCACGGGCTGCCGCTGGAGGCGCTGCGCTACGACGTGACACCGGCGGGGCTGCACTACGTGCTGGTCCACTACGACATCCCGTACGCCGACGGTGAGGGGTGGGAGCTGACCGTGTCCGGCCGGGTACGGCAACCCCTCACCCTGGACATGGAGCGGCTGCGGGCGTACCCGCCCGTCACGGTGCGCGTGACGATGGAGTGCGCCGGCAACGGGCGGGCCCGGCTGACGCCCCGGCCGGTCAGCCAGCCGTGGCTGGTCGAGGCGGTGGGCACCGCCGAGTGGACCGGGGTGCCGCTGCGGACGCTGCTCGCGGAGGCCGGCGTCGAGGCGGACGCCGTGGAGGCCGTCTTCACGGGCGCCGACCACGGCGTGGAACGCGGCGTCGAGCAGGACTACCAGCGGGCGCTGCCGGTCGGCGCGGCGCTCGGTGAGGATCCGCCGGTGCTCGTCGCGTACGCGATGAACGGCGCGCCGCTGCCGCCGCAGCACGGCTGTCCGGTGCGGCTCGTCGTACCCGGGTGGTACGGGATGGCGCACGTGAAGTGGCTGCGTGACATCCGACTGGTGGACGCGCCGTTCGAGGGCTTCCAGCACACGGTCGCCTACCGCTTCCGGTCGGACCCCGACGACCCCGGCACGCCGGTCACGCGGATGGCACCGCGGGCGCTGCTCGTCCCGCCCGGCTTCCCCGACTTCATGTCACGCGCCCGGGTGGTACGGCCCGGCCCCGTGGAGCTGACCGGGCGGGCCTGGTCGGGGTACGGGCCGGTGACCGGCGTCGAGGTGAGCGAGGACGACGGACGCCACTGGCGCACGGCGGAGCTCGGCCCCGGCGGGCCCCATCCGTGGGCGTGGCGGCCGTGGAGCGCGCGATGGGAGGCCACGCCCGGGTCGTACGTCCTGAGCGTGCGGGCCTCGGACGCGGCGGGGCACTCGCAGCCGGTCGAGCAGCCGTGGAACCGGGGCGGGTTCGGGAACAACCTCGTCCAGCGGGTGCCGGTGGTGTGCCTGGACGAGTAGAAGTGCCCCGCCGGCGGGCGTCAGCGGGCCGCGGCGGGTGTCTCCGACGGCTGGGGCTGCGCGGCGGCGGCCGGCGGGGCGGGGTCCTCGCCGGGGGTCCGGTCCCATCGCGCGGTGGTCCGTGCGTAGCCGTAGACCACCGACGCCATCGCCAGGATCAGCAGCGGGCCGGATATCCACGGATGGGCGGCCAGCTGCGTCGGCAGGTAGCGGTACGAGGACACGAGCACGGCGAAGACGGCGGTTCCGTAGCCGATCAGCCGGATCCCGGACCAGTCCCGGCCGCGGCCGAGCAGACGCATCCCCGCGTCGACGGTGACGGCGAACACCACGCCGGCGACGAGGTCGGCGCCGTAGTGGTAGCCGAAGCCCAGCGTCGCGGACAGGGTGCCGACCAGCCAGAACGTGCCCGCCCAGCGCATGGGCCGCGAAGCCTTGCGCGAGTGGATGAACAGCGTGGTCGCCCAGGCGGTGTGCAGGCTGGGCATGCAGTTGCGGGGGGTGATCTCGTCGAACGGGAACGGGTGCGGCGTGCCGATCGGCGGGACCGTGTGCGGCCACAGGTCGGCCGCCGCCCACGGGCCGCCGTCGGGGCCGTAGGCGAAGACCGGTCCGACGACCGGGAAGATCATGTAGACGGCCGGGCCGATCAGTCCGATGGCCAGGAAGGTGCGCACCAGGTGGTGGGCCGGGAAGCGGCGTTCGGCGGCGACGTGGCGGAGCTGGTAGAGCGCGAAGAGGGCGGCGGCCAGGGGTAGCTGGCCGTAGACGGCCGCCAGGACGTGGGAGCTGACGGGGCTGGTCGCCTCGACGATGCGGCCCGCGACCCAGGACGGGTCGCCCAGCGCGTGGTCGGCTCTCGCCACGTACGCGTCGAGCACCATCGGGCGGGTCTTGGAGGTGATGAGCAGCCAGGTGTCGCCGGTCTTGTGGCCGGCTATCAGCAGCAGGCCCAGTCCGGAGCCCTTGAGTAGCAGGAGGCGTTCGGCTCCGGTACGGCGGGTGAGGGCGAGGGCGGCAAGACCGAGGATCACCCACAGGGCGCCGTTGCCGAAGTTCAGCTCGGCTCCGACCGCCCAGCGCACGAGCAGGAAGACGAGGTCGATGCCGACGGCGATGCCGGCGGCGAGCAACCGCCCGCGCCAGCTGAGGACCACCATCGCGAGCGCGAGTCCGCCGTACAGCAGGGGGCCCGAGTGCGGGGCGAAGATCAGCTCCTGCGCCTGGACCGTGAGCGGTCCCGGCTCCCCGTAGCGGCGTGCGGCGACTTCCAGGGCGAGGAGGAACACCAGGACCGCCGCGCCGGCCGCGGCCCACAGCAGTGTGGGGCGGCGCCGGGTGGCAGGTGCGCGGTTTGCTCGGGAAGGCGTGGTTTTCTGCAGCATGGTGTTTTTGGTTCGCTTTGGCGGTTCGGCTCACCCTTCTGGCTAGATGACATGGGTTTCTAGTGAAGGACGGATGTGGAGCCCGGGCTGACGGGTGGCTTCCTGCTCGTTCAGACGGGTGGTTTCCTGCCGGACTCGGCGTCCAGATCCATCCCGTTACCCCCTCTTCAGTCGCCGGTCGCGACAGTGTGCCCCGGCGTTGGCCTCTATGACCAGTGGGAAGACATCACAAAGATCGGCCGGGCGGGGGTGGGGAGCGGACAAGGCACGCGACCGCTACCGCTCGGCAGCGGCGCCTTCACTGCTCGGCGGCGGCGCCTTCCTTCGGTGCCGCCGGGGGCACCGTCTGCGCCCACTGCGCCCAGTCGGCGAGGGCCTGGTAGAGGCGGACGCCCGCCTCGATGGCGACGCGCATCGACTGGGTCTGCGCGCTGTCGCCGAAGTCGCCGCGGTCCTTGGCGGCCGCGTACGTGCGGTACTGCTCGGCCGCCGCAGAGAAGAACCGGGCCTCCTGCTCGAGGTGGCGCCTCAGGTCCTCCGGCTCCATCAGCCAGAAGAAGAACGACCGCAGCAGCGGCTGCAGCCGCACCGTGTGGTCGACCTCGCCCTCGCTGAGCCACTGGCGCACCTCGGCCAGGCCGGCCGGGGTGATCCGGTAGGCCTTGCGGCCGCGCGGTCCCTCGCTGTCGACCTCGATCAGCCCGGTGTCGGCGAGCCGGGCCAGTTCGGCGTAGATCTGCGGGTGCTTGGCCGGCCAGACGGCCCCGAGGACCTCCTGGAAACGCTGGGCCAGGTCATAGCCGCTGGCGGGGCCTTCGGCGAGCAGTCCCAGAACGCCGTGACGCAGTGACATGCGGCTCCTTCCCTTGTCCGGGATACAGCTTGACACGCACTCCCTACCTATACAGACTGACATGTAAGAAGAGACATGTAGAGGCTGAGAGGTCAAGATGGGTGAGAACGGACGCGGCGCGCGGCGGGGGATCTTTCTGACCGGAGCGGCCGGCGGCATCGGGGAGGCGCTGGCCCGCGAGCTGACGCGGCGCGGCTTCACGGTCTTCGCCGGCGTGCGCCGCAACCGCGGCGCGCTGGACGACCTGCCGCACGTCGTGCCGGTGCCGGTCGACGTCACGGACCCCGGCAGCGTCGAGGACGCCGCCGCACAGGTGGGCCGGCACCCGGCCGCGGCGCACGGACTGCACGCCGTGATCAACAACGCCGGCGTGATCGTGCAGGGTCCGCTGGAGCTGGTTCCGCCGGCCGAACTCCGGCGCCAGTTCGAGGTGAACACCCTGGGCCCGGCCTACGTGACCCAGGCGTTCCTCCCGCTGCTGCGCGCGGGAGGCGGCCGGGTGATCAACGTCAGCGCGGCGACCGCCCGTATGCCGCTCCCCCTGCTGGCACCGATCTCCGCCAGCAAGGCGGCGCTGGCCGCCCTGTCGGACGCCCAGCGACTGGAGCTCGCGGCCTGGGGCATCCCGGTGATCGTGGTGGAACCGGGCGCCACCGAGACACCGATCTTCGCGGCGGCGGAAGCGGCGGCGAAGACGGCGGCCGGAGTCGCCGACCCGGGCCGGCGCGCCCTGTACGCGGGGCATCTGGCGGCGTTCGCCGAGGTGATGGCCAAGCAGAAGAACGGGCCCGTCGAGCGGGTCGTCAAGGCCATCGCCACGGCGGCGGAAGCCCGCAGCCCCAAGCGGCGCTACGTGGCCGGCTCCGACGCCCGCGCCCTGCGGACCCTGGCCCGGCTGCCCGCGGGGGTGCGCGAGCGGCTGATCGCGGGCAGCTTCGGGCTGCGCAAGGTGACGCCGGGGGCGGCGGTCTGATGAGGGTGGGGAGCGATGTGATGGGCGCCGGGGCGGTGGTCTGATGGGCGCAGGACCGCGCACCATCGTCCTGGTCGGCGCGACCTCGGGGCTCGGGCGCCAGGCCGCCGTGCGGCTGGCCGCCGACGGCCACCGGCTGATCCTCGCCGGACGCGATCCCCGACGGGTCCGGGACCTGGCCCGCGAGCTGCCCCGGGCGCACGTGATCGGCGCCGACGTGGCCACCGCCGCGGGCGTCGACGAGCTGGCGCGCCAGGTGTCAGCGGCCACCGACCGGATCGACACCCTGGTCAACAACGCGGGCGTCATGCGGCCCACCCGCACGGTCACCGCCGAGGGGCACGAGCTGAACCTCGCCGTGCACCACCTCGCCCCGTTCTCGACCACGAGCCGGGTGCTGCCGCTGCTGCGCCGCGGCGAAGGGCGGATCGTGAACGTCAACTCCGAGGGTCACCGCAGCCCGATGCGCGGCAGCGGCGAGGTCGCCCTGGACTTCGACGACCTCGACAGCGAGCGCGGCTACGACCCGTTCATGGCGTACAGCCGCAGCAAGCTCGCCAACCTGCTGTTCTCGTACGAACTGCAGGCGCGCCACCCCGAGCTGACCGTCGTGGCCGTGCACCCCGGACTGGTCCGCACCCGCCTGGGCCGCGACTTCCCCTCGCTCCAGGTGCGGCTCGTCCACGCCTTCGCACTGTCCGCCCGGCGCGGCGCGGAACCCGTGGTGCGCCTGGCCACGGGGACGGTGTCCGCCGGCCGCTACTACAACCGGTTCGCCCCGGTGCCCTCCTCACCCCGCTCCCGCGACACCGCGGCGGCGCGCCGGCTGTGGGCGGTCACCGAGGAGGTGCGCGGGCCGTTCACGCAGGTGGGGTCTCGCTAGGAGGCGCGGCGGGGGGCTCCGCGTCCGGGGCCGTGTCGCCGCCGTAGGTGGCGATCTTGAATTCCGTGGCCGCCAGGGACAGGGTCAGCTCGCGGATGCGGCGGCGGATGGTGTCGCGGTGCTCGATCAGCATGTCGAGGCGTTCGGGCACGGTGTGGCGGCCGGCGTCGACGAGCGAGACGTAGTGCTGCAGGTCGCGCATCGGCATGCCGGACAGCCGCATCCGGGTGAGGAACACCAGCCGCCGCACGGCCGCGGCGTCGTACACGCGGTGGCCGTTGCCGTCGCGGGCCACCTCGACCAGCCCCGCCCGCTCGTAGTAGCGCAGCGTGTGGGCGGACACGTCCAGCAGCTCCGCGGCCTCGGCGATCGTCATAGCCTCGGGCACGTCGGCCAGGTCGGTGAGCCGGTGGATCGCCTCCGCCGAGAGCGGTCCGTCGTCGCCGAGCGCGTCGAGTGCCCTCGTCATCAGGTCATCGGTCGCCATACAGCCAGCCTAGATCGCGGGGGCGGTCGGTGGATTCTGTCGTCATGCGGGCAACGCTAGGGTTTCGAGCGCGCTCGAAGGCAAGCGCGGGCCGTCTGGATGAGTCCCGCCGCGCGGCGGGTTCCTCAGCCGCGCTTGATGCGGCCTCGGACGGCCAGGGCTGCCAGGCCCAGGAGGATGGGTTCGGTGAGTCGGGAGGTCATCTCGATGTAGCGGCCGGGGGTGGTGAGGTCCTGGCCGCTGGAGCGGAAGACCACCGAGTTGATGACGACGTCCGCCGCTTTCTGTGCGCGGGCGGGGGTGAAGCGTTCGGTGAAGGGGCGGCGCAGTGCGGGGTCCTGGGCGCCGATCACGCCGGCGTCCGCCGGGTAGGGCTCGGCGGGGGTGTCGGGCAGGCCGAAGCCCAGCAGGAGCAGGATCGTGGCCGTCATCGCCGCGCCGAGCCAGGCCAGGGCGCGGGTGGCGCGCAGGCCGTAGCCGGAGACCGCCCAGTACAGCCACAGCAGGGCGCGTTCGCCGAGCGGGGTGTCCTTGCGGTCGTGGCGGCGCATCTCCATCTCGCCGTAGTAGAAGTCGGCCGCGCCCGGTTCGTTCTTGCCGTCTTCGAGGGACTTGCGCAGCTGGCGGTAGAGGGGGCCGAGGGACTCCGGTCCCGGCGGCATCACGCCGGACGTCGCGGCGGGGGGCGTCGGGCCGGACCGCTCGGTGCGCCAGCGTACTTCCTCGGCGATGACGCGCCGTTGGGTGACGGGGAGTACGGAGCGGACCGTCGAGCGGGTGGTGAGGAAGGTGCAGCGCCCTTCCAGGCTCAGCCGGTCCAGGTGGATCGTGCCGACGAAGCGGCACCGGGACAGGTCCACGTTGGTGAGGACGAGGTGGGCCGCGTCCATCCCGTACAGGGAGGCGATCCGCACTCCGGGGTCCGCGTCGCCCAGCGGCGACTCGTCCAGCTCGGGCTTCGCGCGCGGGCTGAACGGGACGGAGCGGTGGGTGACGCTGAGCGGGTACTCGACGACGGCGTCACGCAGTTCCACCTCGGCGTAACGCAGGCGCAGGGAGCCGGTGGAGTTGAAGCGGGTGCGGACGCAGCGCACCTGGAGTGCGGCGGCCTGGATCGTGATCGGGACGCCGAAGACCGCCTCGGAGATGTCCAGGGTCCCCTTGCAGACCAGCGGGCCGAGATGGGCCGTCGCGTCGAAGACCGCGCTGTCGAACCAGGCCGTCCGCCGGAACACCACGCCGTCGAAGCCCGCGTGGTGGGCGAAGGAGGCCATGCCGAACCAGGCCGTGTTGTGGAACTCCGCCGCGTCGAACCACGCGTCGGCGGCGAACGCCGCGGTGCTGAACCCGGCGTGCCCGAAGAACCTCGCGTCCCGGAACCAGGCGTCGCCGTCGAAGCGGACGTCGTTGAAGCCGCAGGTCGCGGCGAAGATCGCGGCGCGGAACCAGCAGTCCTTCGCGAACGCCGCCCGCCGGAACCACGCGGTGTCGGAGAACACCGTCCGGTCGAACCAGCCCACCCCGCGGAACTCAGCCCCGTGGAACCCGGCACCGGCGACGAACGTGGCGTCGCTGAAGGTCGCCGACCCCGTGAACACGGCCCGGTCGAACCCGGCGTCGTGGGTGAACGTCGCCCCGCCGAACATGGCGGACCCGTGGAAGACGGCGTTGCCGAACCACGAGTCCGAGAGGAAGGTGGCGCCCTGGAAGGACGCCTCTTCGGTGAAGCCGACGCCTCCGAAGGAGGCGGAGTCGGGGAAGGCGGCCTCGTCGAAGAGCGCCATTCCGGCGCGCCGTTCCCGGCTCTCCGGGTCCAGCAGGGCGTCCAGCACCCGACGCAACCGGGCCCCGTCCACCCGCGTGCCGCGGTAGTCGATCCGGCTCCCGGGTCCCAGCGTGTCCAGGTGCGTCAGGAGGTCGGGTTCGGTCAGGTGTGCCAGGCAGGCGCGGTGCGGGGCGGCGCTTCGGCCGCGGCAGCCGATCGGGTCGTCGGGGCCGGCTCCGTCGCCGCAGTGGTCCCACTCGGGCCGTTCGGTCCTCAGCACACAGAGATCACAGCAGATGCGTACGGCCGATGGCGGCGGGTTGCCCCAACTCACCTGCGGGGCACGGCGGTTTGCCGCCCCCTCACAACACCGCGATGCCCAGCGGCCGTTCGCCTGCCTTGAGCCGGGTGGTCTGCTCCGTGTCGAGGTCGACCACCGTCAGGCCGTTCCAGTAGCCGTCGCGGGTGAAGCCGCCGGTGACGTAGGCGGTGCGGCCGTCCGCGGAGACGGAGACGTCCTCGTGGGGGCCGTCGAGAGGGATCACCGTTTCCTCGCCGTCCTTCGTGCGTACGGTCAGCGAGGCGCCCTCGTCGGCGGAGGCGTCGATGGGACCCGTACCGACGACCAGGAGGGTGCCGTCGGGGGTGACCGTGGCGCCGTGCTGGTGGGTGTTGGCCGTCATCGGCTCGATCGCGGAACGGCCCGTGGCCGGGTCGACGACGACCAGGCGCTCGCCCTCGAAGGGCAGCAGCAGACGGCCGTCGGAGGGGCGTACCGCCGCGTAGTGCGGTTTGAGCCAGGAGCCGAGGCCGCCCTCGGTGCCGTACGGGGCGACCTCGATACGGCGGGGGGTGCCGCCCTTGCCGGTGGGCACGACCGTCACGTCGAAGGAGTCGTGCCCGGTGGCGTAGACCTCGCTGCCGTCGCGGGCGACGTCCACGTCGAAGGGGCGGCGGCCGACGGGCGCCGTGTCCGTGACCTGGCGGGTGGCGGTGTCGATGGTCTCCAGGGTGCCGTTGCCGGACGGGACGTTGACGCCGACGTAGACGTGCCGGCCGTCGGGAGCCAGGGCGATGCCCATGCCGCCGCCGCGGTACTCGCCGTCGGTGACGGGGCCGAGGTTCTTCGTCCGGTACGGGATGAGGGCGACGCGTTCGCGTGCGGCGGTGTCGACGACCGCGACGCCCTCGGCGGTGGCGACCCAGGCGCGTCCCTGGTCGTCCACCACCAGGCCGTACGGGGCCGCACCGGCCCGCACGGAGTCGACGGGGCCGCGGTCGGGGTCGACGAAGGTGACCGTGTCGGAGCCGAAGTCGGCGACCAGGAGGGTGCCTTCGGGGGTGGTGGCGTTCTCCGGAGAGGCGACCTCCGACGGAGCGGACTTCACCGGCGCCGGATCCGCTGGCGCCGTCGTGCGCGCCTCGGTTGTCGAGCAGCCGGCCAGCAGGGCGGCCGCCGCCGCGAGGCCGAGGAGAGGGCGCTTCACCGGACGGCCCTCAGCAGTCCGGCCATCTCCGTGAAACCGCGCCGCTCGGCGTGCGCGAGGGCGGTGACGCCCTCGAAGTCCGGGATCCCGGGCGTGGCCCCGGCGGTCAGCAGGAGTTCGACGATCTCCTGGTGGGCGCGGCCGCCGTCGCCCAGGATCACCGCTTCCAGCAGGGCGGTCCAGCCGAGCCGGTTGACGTGGTCGACGTCGGTGTCGGTCTCCCGCAGCAGGGCGCGTACGTAGTCCACGTGGCCGCGCTCGGAGGCGGGGATGAGGGAGATGCCGCCGAACCGGTTGACCTGTTTGAGGTCGGGCCCGCCCGGCAGCAGCACGCGCATCATGGCCACGCTGCCGGTGACCCCGGTGACCAGCCAGGGGCTGTCGTCGCGCTCGTCGGCGGCGTTGACGTCCGCACCGGCGTCGACGAGGGCCCCGGCCGCGGCGACGTGGTCCCCCAGCGCGGCCAGCAGCAGCGGGGTACGGCGGCGGGCGTCGCGGACCTCGGTGTCCGCGCCCGCGTCGAGGGCGGCGCGGACGGCGTCCAGGTCGCCGGTGTCGGCGGCGGTCAGCAGGGCGCGGTCGGCGGGGGTCGTCATCGGGTACTCCTCGTGCGTCGCGGACACGGATGCTCGGTCCGGGCGGCTCACCCACTCCGCCCTGTCCTCCATCCTGTCCCCGGGCGCGGGTCGCGCCCGTCGGCGTTGTGGCTGGACGCGGGTGGCGGAACGGACGACGGCGGGGTCAGCCGATCGGACGACGTCGAGATCGCCGCCCCATGGTAGGGACGGGCGAGCCGCCGTACGGGCCGCGCGGCCCTCCCCGTATCGTGCGACCGGCATCGCGCACCCGGGCCCGACCTCGACGGGAGACCTCCTGATGACCTCTGCCCACCGGCCCCTGCGGCTGAGCGTCTCCGCGCCCGGACGGCCGGACACCATCCTCGCGACGGCCCGGGAGGCCGAGCGCCGGGGCATGGAGCGGCTGGTGGTCTCCGAGACCGCGTACGACCCGTTCGTCCAGCTCGCCCGGGCCGCCGACGCGACCCGCTCCCTCGAGCTGGCCACCGGTGTCGCGATCGCCTTCGCCCGTACGCCCATGACGCTGGCGTACGAGGCGTGGGGAGTGCACGAGGCATCCGGCGGGCGGGCTGTCGTCGGGCTGGGTTCGCAGGTCAAGCCGCACGTCGTACGGCGTTTCGGGATGCCGTGGAGCCGGCCCGCGGCGCGGATGCGGGAGTACGTGCACGCCGTGCGGGCGATCTGGCACAGCTGGCAGACCGGTGACCGGCTCGTCTTCCGCGGCGACTTCTACGCGCACACCCTGATGACGCCCGTGTTCACGCCGGGGCGGGTCGCGTCCGGGCCGCCGCCGATCCTGCTGGCCGGCGTCGGCCCGATGATGACCGCCGCCGCGGGGGCGGTCGCCGACGGGTTCATCAGCCACGTCTTCACGTCCGTGGAGTACCTCGGCCGCCGCGTCCTCCCGGGCGTCCGCCAGGCGCGGGCCGAGGCGGAGGCCGCGGGGGCGCAGTGGACGCGGCGGCCCTTCGAGGTGGTCGGCAACGTGTTCACGGCCGTCGGCCGTACGGAGGAGGAGCTGCGCGCGAACGTGGCCGCCGTACGGGAGCGCATCGCCTTCTACGCCTCCACGCCCGCGTACCGGCCGGTGCTCGAGACCCACGGCTGGGGCGATCTGCACGACGAGCTGCACCGGCTGTCGGTGCGCGGGCGGTGGCAGGAGATGGGCGAGGCCGTCGACGACGAGGTGTTCGACACCTTCGCCGTCGCGGGAACCCCCGAGGATGCGGCCCGGGAGATCCACCGCCGTTACGCCGGGCTGGTGGACCGGCTGGCGGTCAGCCCGCCCGACGGGGCGGACCCGTCGTTGGCGATGGACGTGCTGGCGGCGGTGCGCGACCTGGAGTGAGGCACGCTCAGGTGTCGCCGAGGGCCGGGATCTCCTCGGCCGCTCGGGCGACGAGTTCGGCGCGGCCGATGGCGTCGGCCCGGGTCGCCGGCACGGTGCAGGCGTACGCGCCGGCCACCGCGCCCATCCGCGCGCACCGCGCGGGGTCCGCGCCCTGCAGCCGGCCGAAGAGGAAGCCCGCCGCGAAGGCGTCGCCCGCGCCGTTGGAGTCGACCACCGGGGCCGGGGGTTCGGCCACGGGCACGTGCGTCAGCTCGCCGTCGGCCAGCAGCCAGGCGCCGTCCGCCCCGGCGGTGGCGACGACGACGCTCGCCCGGCCGCGCGCGGCGATGTCGCGCATGGTCCGCTCGGGGTCGGTCAGGGCGGTGGTGGACAGGAAGACGAGGTCCGCGGCCAGGGCGAAGGGCTCGTGGTAGGGGTTCACGCCGTCCCAGTCGTGCAGGTCGGTGGAGAGCGACGCGCCGCTTTCGCGCAGCGCGGGCAGCGCGTGGGTGCAGGGGTGGGTGATGACGACGTGGACGTGTCGGCTGACGGCGGCCAGGGCGCGGACCGTCCGCTCCGGGAGGCGGTCGTCGTCGCGGAAGCGGCCGGTGTCGTACAGGGACAGCCGGCGGCCGTCGGGACCGACCAGGTTCACCGCGCGTTTGGTGCCGCCGGGCATCGGCACCTCGGTGAGTGCGATGCCCTGTTCGCGGTGCAGGGCGCGGACGAGGTCGCCCTCGTGGTCGTCGCCGACCATGTCCAGATGGTGGGTGCGCAGCCCCAGGGTGTGGGTGCCGAGGGCGACGAAGTCGCCGCTGTGGCCGGCCCGGGTCTCGATACCCGGCTGGATCATGTAGCTGTCGGCGTACGGGAGCGGCAGTTCGGGCACGTTGACGATCGTGTCGACGCCGCAGCCGCCCACGACCAGGACGTCGATCTCGGCGTTCGTAGAGGCGTTCGAAGGGGCGCTCATCAGGGCCGTCGGCTCCTTTCCGGTGGGGCGGGGCGAGTCAAGCAGCCGTGGCGCCCCGCCCGCAAGATCACCCGGGTCGCGGAGTGCGGCCGGCAGGCGGCCCGGAGTCGTTGTCAGGGGGTCCCGGTACGCTGATCACCGCGTTGCCGGACAGGACGAGATGAGAGGACCGGGCCCATGGAACTCGCCTTCAGCGGTGAGGTGATCGAATGGCGCGGGCCCTCGCCCTTCTACTTCCTCCCCCTACCGGACGAGGAGTCCGCCGACATCCGTGAGGTGGCGGCGATGGCGACGTACGGGTGGGGGGTCATCCCCGTCACCGCACGGATCGGCGAGGTGTCGTTCGAGACCTCGCTCTTCCCCAAGGACGGCACCTATCTGCTCCCGCTCAAGAACGCCGTGCGCAAGCCGCAGAACCTCGGCGCCGGGGACCGCGTGACCGTGGAGATGACCGTCAACCTGCGGAGCTGACGAGGCTCGGAGCGCGGGCCGGGCGGTGCTGTGTCAGGCTGGTTTCCGGCGCGGCCCGGCGAGGCGGGCGGTCCCGACCTCGGCAGGGTGATGTATGACGCGGCAGCCTCAGGCGCAGCAGGTGCTGGCCCCGCCCGCCCGGGCGGCGGTCTTCCTCGTCCTCACCGTGCGGCCGGGCGCGGAGGACGACGTACGCGCACTGCTGGCCGACGTCGGGGGGCTGACGCGGGCCGTGGGGTTCCGCTCGCCCGAGGGCGGGCTGACCTGTGTGGCCGGCATCGGCGCGGCGTTGTGGGACCGGATGTACGGGACGCCGCGGCCGGCCGGGCTGCACCCGTTCCGCGCGGTGGCCGGCGCCCGGCACACCGCCCCGGCGACGCCCGGCGATCTGCTGTTCCATCTGCGCGCCCGGCATCTGGACCTGTGCTTCGAGCTGGCCCGCCAGCTCACGGAACGGCTGGGCGGCCGCGCCGACGTCGTGGACGAGGTGCACGGCTTCCGGTACTTCGACGAGCGCGATCTGCTGGGCTTCGTCGACGGCACGGAGAACCCGGCGGGCGCCGAGGCCGCGACCGTGGTCACGGTGGGCGGGGAGGATCCGGGCTTCGCGGGAAGCAGCTATGTCGTGGTGCAGAAGTACCTGCACGACCTCAGTGCCTGGGGCGCGTTGAGCGTCGAGGAGCAGGAGCGGGCGATCGGCCGGAAGAAGCTCAGCGACATCGAGCTGTCCGACGACGTCAAACCCTCCAACTCCCATGTCGCGCTCAACACGGTCGAGGACGCCGACGGCGACCAACTGCAGATCGTCCGGGACAACATGGTCTTCGGCTCGGTCGGTTCGGCGGAGTTCGGCACGTACTTCATCGCGTACTCGGCGGACCCGGGCGTGACCGAGCAGATGCTGCAGAACATGTTCGTCGGCCGGCCGGCCGGGAACCACGACCGGATCCTGGACTTCTCGACCGCGGTGACCGGCTGTCTGTTCTTCGTACCCACCATCGACTTCCTCGAGGATCCGCCGGCTGCGGACGCGGCCGGCGCGCAGGCACCGGCGGATGCGGACGCCGCCGGCGCGCACGCACCGGCGGACGGTTCGCTGGGCATCGGCAGTTTGCGAAGGAGCACCCCCGCATGAACAACCTGCACCGCGACCTCGCCCCCGTCACCGACGCCGCCTGGACCGAGATCGAGGCGGAGGCCCGGCGCACGTTCAGCCTGCACGTCGCCGGCCGCCGGGTGGTGGACGTGGTCGGTCCCGCCGGCCCGCAGCTGTCCGCCGTGGGCACGGGGCACGTACACCCGGTCCAGGCCCCGGCCGAGGGCGTGCTCGCCCGCCGGCGCGAGGCGCAGGAGGTCGTCGAGCTGCGGGTGCCCTTCACGGTGAGCCGGCAGGCCGTGGACGACGTGGAGCGCGGGTCCAGGGACTCCGACTGGCAGCCGGTGAAGGACGCCGCGCGGACCATCGCCTACGCGGAGGACCGCACCGTCTTCCACGGCTCCGAGGCGGCCGGGGTCACCGGCCTGGCGCCGGGCAGCACCAACGCACCGCTGCCCCTGCCGCAGGACCCCCGGGAGGCGCCCAACACGGTCGCCCAGGCCCTCAGCGCGCTGCGGCTGGCCGGTGTCGGCGGCCCGTACAGCCTGCTGCTGTCGGCCGAGGCGTACACGGCCGTCGCCGAGACCACGGACCACGGCTATCCGGTCCGCGACCACCTCGCCCGGCTGCTGCACGACGGCGAGATCATCTGGGCGCCCGCCCTGCAGGGCGCGCTGCTGCTCTCGACCCGGGGCGGGGACTACGAGCTGCACCTCGGCCAGGACCTGTCGATCGGCTATCTCTCCCACGACGCCGACAGCGTCGAGCTCTATCTGCAGGAGTCGCTGACCTTCCTGGCTCTCACCGGCGAGTCGAGCGTCGCCCTGCCGCAGGGCTGAGGGCATGGCCACCCCCTCCCGCCGGCCGTTGTCGGCCGTCACGCGCCTCGGCGGCTCCCTCGTCGCCGGCGCGGTCGCCGGCCTGGTCGCGGCGCTCGTGGCCGACGCGGCGCTGGGTGTGCTGGCCGGTATCGCGGTGACACAGGCGCTGTTCGTCGTGCTGGGCTGGATCGTCCTGTGGCCGATGGACCCCACCGCCACCCGGCACAACGCAAGCCGCGAGGACTTCCGGCCCGTCACCGAGGAGATCGTCGTGGTGGGGGTCGCGTGCTGCGGGCTGGTGGGCATCGTGACCGTGCTGCTGCTCGGCCACGCCAGCATCGCCCACGCGACGACCGCGCTGGCCGGCGTCTTCATGGCCTGGGCGGCGCTGCACCTGATGTACGCCACGCGCTACGCGCACCTGTACTACACGGCGCCGGTGGGCGGCATCGACTTCAACTCCGACAGCCCGCCGTCGTACACCGACTTCTTCTACTTCAGCTACAACCTCGGCATGACCTACCAGGTGTCCGACACGAACGTGTCGGACACGCCGTTCCGGGCGATCGTGCTGCGGCACTGCATGCTGTCGTACGTCTTCGGCACCGGGATCCTGGCCACCGCCATCAATCTCCTGATCGGCATCGTGAGCCGGTGACACCCGGCAGCCTTCACGACATGAACATCTGAGACACGGAGCGACCATGGACCGCTATCCCCCCATCTCCGAGCACGGTCTCGTGGGCGATCTGCAGACCGCCGCCCTCGTCTCGTCGCAGGGTGTCGTGGACTGGTTCGCCGCCCCCCGCTTCGACTCGCCCAGCATCTTCGCGGCGTTGCTCGACCACGACCGGGGCGGTTACTTCCAGTTGGCCCCGGAGCACCCGGAGGGGACCTGCAAGCAGCTGTACTACCCCGACACGGCCATCCTGGTGACCCGCTTCATGTCGCCGGACGGTGTGGGCGAGGTGGTCGACTTCATGCCCCCGGACCGCACGCGCGTCGCGACCGACCGGCACACCCTGATCCGGTTGGCGCGCGTGGTGCGCGGGACGGTCACGTTCGCCCTCGACTGCCGGCCGCGCTTCGACTACGGCCGCGCCGAGCACAGCCTCGGCCTCGACAAGGACACTGCCGTGTTCCGGGGGCCGGGCATCGACGCGCATCTGCAGACCACCTTCCCTCTGGAGCGGAACGGACAGGACGTACGCGCCACGGTGACTCTGCGCGACGGCGAGTCCGCCGGCGCGGTGTTCACCGTGTGCGCCTCCGGGGGCGCGGTCCCCGAACCGCCCACGACCGACTGGCTCGCCGCGCAGTTCCAGGACGTCTCCGGCTTCTGGCACCAGTGGCTGTCCCAGTCCCGCTACCGGGGCCGCTGGCCCGAGCTGGTGCACCGCTCGGTGATCACGCTGAAGCTGCTCACCTACGCTCCGACCGGCGCGCTGATCGCCGCGGCCACCACGGGCCTGCCCGAGCAGGTCGGGGGCGAGCGCAACTGGGACTACCGCTTCACCTGGGTGCGTGACGGCTCACTGTCCGTGCGGACCCTGCTGAACCTCGGTTTCGTCGAGGAGGCCACCGCCTTCGTGCACTGGCTGGTCGACCGGCTCAAGGAGCGCGAAGGCCAGGACGGCGAGCCGCTCCAGACCATGTACCGGATCGACGGCGACCCCCATCTGCCGGAGGAGACCCTCGACCACCTCGAGGGTTACCGCGGCTCCGCCCCCGTCCGGATCGGCAACGGCGCGGCCGACCAGCTCCAGCTCGACATCTACGGCGAGGCGCTCTTCGCGGTGTCCCAGGGCCGTGAGCTCGCCCAGCAGGCGACCCACCGCGGGTGGACGGCGCTGGCGAGGATGCTGGACTGGTTCGCCGATTCCTGGGACCGCCCGGACGAGGGCATCTGGGAGACCCGCGGCGGCCGCAGGGACTTCACGTACAGCCGGGTGATGTCCTGGGTCGCGCTCGACCACGGCATGCAACTGGCGGAGCACTACCGCCGGCCGGCCGATCTGGACAAGTGGCGCAAGGCGCGGGACGCCGTGCTGGAGCAGGTGATGGAACGCGGCTGGAGCGAGAAGGAGAAGGCCTTCGTCCAGTACTACGGCGGCGACGTGCTGGACGCCTCGCTGCTGTTCATGCCTCTGGTCCGCTTCGTCGCGCCCAGGGATCCGGCCTGGCTGTCCACGCTCGACGCGATGGACCGCAAGCTGGTCTCCGACAGCCTCGTCTACCGCTACGACCCGGCGGCCTCACCGGACGGCCTGCGCGGCGCGGAGGGCACGTTCAGCCTCTGCACCTTCCTCTACGTCGACGCGCTGGCGCGGGCCGGCAGGCTGCCGCTCGCCCGGTACACCTTCGAGAAGATGCAGACGTACGCCAACCATGTCGGCCTCTTCTCCGAAGAGGTGGGACCGAGCGGCGAGCAACTGGGCAACTTCCCGCAGGCGTTCACGCATCTCTCGCTCATCATGGCCGCCGTCACCCTGGACAAGGCGCTCGACCGCGAGCGGGAGCGCTGAGCGCCGTACCCCCGCTGCTCGAGGACCGGCTACGCCTCGCCCCCCGGCGCGCCGGCCCCCCGCGTGTCGGAGTCCGTGAGCGGCTCCAGCTCACCCAGGGTGTCGAGCCGGTAGAGCACCACCAGGGCCGGTCCCACCAGGACGATCGCGACCGCCGTCACGATGCCCAGCCAGCTCAGGGTGGCCGGCGCCCCCGCGGCGTCGGCCACGGTGAGCGAGGTCGGCAGCGCGTAGGGCCGCTGCGCGCAGCCCCAGGCGATGACGGTGAGGAACACGCTCGCCGCCGAGGTGTAGCGGGTCCAGCGGTACGACCGGCGAACCAGGAGCGCCACCGTGGCCAGCCCGCAGAGCCCGGCGAGGATCACCAGCGTCAGCCCCCAGCCCCGGGTCAGGCCCTCCCACACGTACCGCGCGTCGTCGTGCGTGACGGGCAGGGCGACGAGGGCCAGGACGACGATCGCGGCGAAGGCCAGCAGTGCGCGGAGCCGGAAGTAGTCGACGAGGTCGCCCGTGCCGAACCGCCGGGCGTCGGAGCACAGGTAGACCGCCCCGAGGAACGCGGCGGCCGCCACCGCCAGCAGACCCGTGAGCACCGAGGTCCCGTTCGCCCAGGCGTCCGCGGACGCGGTGGTCCCGACCGCGACCCGGCCGGAGGCGACACCGCCGAGGGCCGCTCCCAGGAAGAAGGGCGTGAGAAGCGAGCAGACGGCCACATCGCCTCGAAGACGGCCTGGAACAGGGTGGGGAAACCGGTCCACATGATCACGACGGCGAAGACCAGCCAGACGTTGTTGACCTCCCAGACCGGAGCCATCGCGTGGTCGATCAGCCGGCGGGGCCGTTCGCCACGTTGCGCGCCGCCGGCCAGCAGGTCCCAGAAGCCCGCGCCGTAGTCGGTGCCCCCGCCGCAGACGTAGGCCGCGATGACGATCACCATCACCCAGGCGATGAGGTCGGCCAAGGTCACGCACCGTCCCCGGGGCCGGCGGCGGCCTCGGCCGCGTGCTCGGCCCGGGGCCCGTAGGGCGTGTCCGCCTCCGGGCCCGCGGGCGCACGGCCGTCGGCGGTGCGCCAGCGGGTGCGCATCTTCAGCACGACCGCGATGAGCGCGGCGAACACCAGCACGTACACGACGATGACGACGCCGAGCATCGCCCACAGCGCTTCGGCGCGCGTGTCGGTGACCGCCTCCGATGTCCGCATCTGCTGGTAGACGATCCACGGCTGCCGGCCCACTTCGGTGGTGATCCACCCGCATTCCACGGTGATCAGGGACGCGGCCCCGGCCACGGCGGCGCAGCGGAAGAACCAGGGGCTGCGCGGCAGGTCCCGGTGCCGCAGCCGGCACCAGCCGTACCACAGGGCCAGCAGGATGAGCAGGCTGCCGACGGTGACCATGATGTCGAAGGCCCAGTGGGCGATGGTGGCCTGGACGACGGTCGGCCGGTCGGACGCCGGCACCGAGGTCAGGCCGGTGACCCGGGTACCGGGGGTGAAGCCGGCGAGGATGGAGTCGAGCTGGGGGATCCTGATGCCCCCGGAGACCGTCCCGTCGCTGTTGAGCCGTCCGAAGACGTACTCCGGCACATGGGTGTCCGTCTTCCAGACGAGTTCGGTGGCGGCGAACTTCACGGGCTGCTTCTGGTAGACCGCGCGCGCGGTGCTGTCACCGATCACGAACTGCACGGGCGTCAGGATCGCGGCCACGGTGAACGGCAGCGTGAAGCCGAGTCGGTGGTAGTGGTCGCGCCGTCCGCGCAGCCAGCCCGTGGCGTACACCCCGGCCACGACGTAGCCCGCGGTCAGGACCATCGCGACCACGAAGTGCCAGTACTCCGGGC
>NZ_JBFAXR010000145.1:0-19670 GCF_040680895.1 Streptomyces sp. NPDC051940
CCTGTCGTACGTCAAGCGAAGCAGTACGACAGGGGCCCCACCCGATCCCTCACGCCATGGGTCGATGAACGGATCACAGGCCACCCCCCGCCGGTTGCCCCGGCAGCAGGGCCACCCCCACACCCGCCGGGTGCGCGACGGACGCGGCTCGGACCATCCGCACCAGCCGGGTGAACGGCGGACCCGGCTCGGGGCTACCCACACCCGCCGGGCGCGGCGGACGCGGCTCGGGGCCGCCCCCGCACCCCCAGGCGCCGGCGGTGACCAGGTGACACGTTGACGGGTGGTGTGTGGGTGGGGGCAATCCCCGCGCCGAAGGCGCGGGGCGGCGCCGGGCACCGGACGTACAACGGTCACCCCGCGCACAGCGGGAGGCGCCGAAGGCGCGGGGCGGCGCCGGGCACCGGGCGGACACCGGTCACCCCGTACACGGCGGGAGGCGCGGGGCGGCGCCAGCCGCTGGACGCATAACGGCCACCCCGCGCACAGCGGGAGGTGCGCGAGGTGGGAAGCGCGTCGTGTAGCGCACTGTGGAAGGGTGTAGGCAGAAGGAGGTGTCGCCTGCTCATGGCCGACGCGCGTACGAACGGGGGGCGGCTGCGCACCGCGGGGGCAGCCGTGATGCGCAGCATCGTGGTGTGGGCTGTCGCGACGCTCACGATGCTCGTCCTCGCGGGCATCCTCCCCGACTTCAGCCTCGAGGCCGAGGACGGCGACAGCGCCACCCGGCTCGCGATCACCGCCGCCATCGGCGCCGGCGCCTTCGGCGTGCTGAGCGCCCTGGTGTGGCCCGTGATCGTACGGGCGCTGCTCTTCCTGCCCGCGTTCGTGCTCGGACTGCTGGTCTTCTTCCTCAACGGCTACCTGCTCTGGATCGCCATCAGCCTCATCCCCGAGGAGCGCGGCTACACCAACCCCGAGACGGCCATCGTCGTGGCGGCCGTGATGTCCGCGACGTCCTCCGCCACGAGCACCGCCCTCGCGGTCCGCGACGACGGCGCGTACCGCCGCCGCCTGGCCCGGCTCGCGGACCGCCGCGGGGCCGCCGAGTGCGGGCCGGACGCCGCTCCCGGCACGGTCTTCATCCAGCTCGACGGCGTCGGCCACGACGTCCTGCAGGAGGCGATCGCCAGAAAGCCGCCGCTGATGGAGACCGTCGCCGCCTGGCACCGCCAGGGCAGCCACCGGCTCACCCCGTGGCGTACGGACTGGTCCAGCCAGACGGGTGCGAGCCAGCTGGGCATCCTGCACGGCACCAACCACGGCGTGCCCGCCTTCCGGTGGTACGAGAAGAAGACCGGCCAGGTCATGGTCTGCAACCGGCCCGCCAGCGCCGCCGAGATCCAGCGCCGGGCCGCGGAGCACACCGGGCACGCCGGGCTGCTGGCCGGCGAGGGCGGAGCCAGTCGCGGCAATCTCTTCACCGGCGGCGCCGAGCAGCTGGCGCTGGTGCTGTCCGTCGCCGGCGTGGGCGGGCGGCACGGGCTGAGCCGCTCCCGGTCGGGGTACTTCGCGTACTTCGCCGACCCCGCGAACGCCAGCCGGACCTTCGCCTCGTTCATCGCCGAGGTCTTCCGCGAGCTGGGGCAGTCCATCGCCTCGCGGGTACGGCGCGACAGCCCGCGGATGGGCCGCGGCGGCCTCTACCCGTTCCTGCGCGCCTTCGCCACCGTCGTGGAGCGCGACGTGGTGGTCGCCGCCGTGATGGGCGACATGCTCGCGGGACGCCGCGTGATCTACGCCGACCTCGTGGCGTACGACGAGGTGGCCCACTACGCCGGCCCGCACCACCGCGACACCCACCAGGTGCTGCGGCGGCTCGACCGCGCGGTGCGGATGATCTCCAAGCTGGTCCGGTACGCCCCGCGCGACTACCGGATCGTGCTGCTGTCCGACCACGGGCAGAGCGAGGGGCCGAGCTTCGCCGCCGCGTACGGCGTCACCCTCCAGGACCTGGTACGGGCCGGCTGCGGGCTGCCCGTCTCCCGCCGCGCGAACCGCAGGCTGCGCGACGACGAGGCGATGACCGCCCTGCACGCGGCCCTGAAGCGGACGAAGGAGACCGAGGCGGTCGTGTCCGCCGGGCCCGTCGTGCTGGGTTCCGGAAACCTGGGCCTCGTCTCCTTCCCCGACGTCCCCGAGCGGCTGAGCCGCGAGGAGATCGACCGGCGGCACCCCGCGCTGCTCACGACCCTCGCCGAGCATCCCGGGATCGGGTTCCTGCTGGTGCACAGCGAGGAGCACGGGCCGGTGGTGCTGGGTGCCGGCGGCGGCGAACACCGGCTGAGGACGGGCCGGGTCGTCGGCCGCGACCCGCTCGCCGCGTTCGGGCCGGGGGCGGCGCGGGCGGTGGCCCGTACGGACACGTTCCCCCACGTCGCGGACATCATGGTGAACTCCGCGTACGACGAGGAGCACGGCCGGGTGCACGCCTTCGAGGACCAGATCGGCTCCCACGGCGGCCTCGGCGGGTCGCAGAACCGGGCGTTCCTGCTGTGGCCGGCCGAACTCACCCCGCCCGTCCGGCCGGAGGAGGAGCTCGTGGGCGCGGAGCACGTGCACGCGGTACTGCGCGGGTGGCTGGACGAGGCGGAGCGCGGGCGGGGAGCGGTGAGCGACGAGGCGGCGGGCGAGATGTCCGCGGAGCCCGCGGGCTGATTCCGCTTTCCGGCCGTGATCGCGGTGATCGGAGCGGGGACAATCCCATTGACACCGGCCGCCCGGAGCCGGAGGGTTGCGGAGGCGGGGGGCTGGGACAGCCCCCTTGCGCGGCGCGCCGACGGCACGAGACCCGGCGGGCGCGGACCAGACCACAGTGTTGGGGGGAGAAGCCGATGGCTTTCGGCAACGACCAGTTCGGCCCGCCACCGGGAGGCTTCGGGCCCCCGCCCGGCAGCCCGCCGCCCCCGCCGTCCGGGCCCCCGCCCGGCAGCCAGCCCCCGCCGCCTGCGGGCCCGCCGCCGTCCGGTCCACCGCCCGGCGGACCTCCCGGCGGCCCGATGCCCCCCGGTGGCCCGATGCCCCCCGGCGGTCAGCCCTGGGGCGGATGGCAGTCGCCCCAGCCCCCGCCACCTCCGCCGCCCCCGGGCAGCCCCGGCAACGCCGCCGCCGTCGCCCTGCTCAACCTCAGCGGACTGGGCCTCGGCTATCTCGCGCTGCGCCGCTGGCCCGAGACCGTCGTGTGCTGGGTCGCCATCGCGGCCCTGGCGCTCGTGGCGTTCCCCGCCGACGCCGACGGCATCTCCGGCGCACTGGTCGCCGGTTACGGCGTACTCCTCGTCCTGGCCGCGCTCGACGGCTTCCGGCGCGGGCTGAAGGTCGCCGCGCGGCTGCCGGTGACGCCGGCGGTCGCCGTCGGGGTGGCCGTGGCGCTGCTCGCCGTACCGGCCGGCAGTGCCTTCGGGTACGAGCAGGCCCGGCAGGAGGCGTCCGAGCAGGCGCTGCTCAAGCGGCTCGCGGAGGCGGACCGGCTGGTGAAGTCGGTGTCCGGGCAGCCCTACGGATCGGCGCAGGGGACGTACGGCAAGGCGCTGGAGATCTACGAGGACCTGGGTGAGAACCACTCCGGGTCCCGTGCCGCGGACCGCGTTCCCGCGCGCGTCGACGCGTACTACGAGCAGATCTCTGCCCCGTACCGCGAGGGCAAGCACTGCGACGCCCTGGCGCCGCTGAAGCATCTGCGCACCGTGCCCGACAAGCTCGACGGGGACCTGCTCGGCAAGCGCAAGGGCTGGGCGGACGGGCCGCTGGCCACGTCGCTGCTGGAGTGCGGGCGCGGCAAGATCGGCACCGGGGAGACCCCGGAGCTCGCCGAACTCCTGACGGACTTCCCCGACTCCGAGCAGGCCGGGCAGGTCAAGCCCGCGTTCGACGCGGCGGTCGCCGAGCGCGCCAAGGCCGTCGGCGGCGCCGAGCCGTGTGCGGCCACCGACCAGCTGCGCAAGATCGGCGAGGCGGCGAAGTCGCTGCCGGGCGGCGTCACCGTGGACGTGGCGCGGCCGGTGGAGAACGGGACGTACGCCTGCGGTGTCGACCAGTTCAAGGACAAGGACTTCGAGGAGTCGGCGAAGACGCTGAAGGCGTTCGCCTCCGACTACAAGAAGAGCCCCCGCCGCGCGCGGGCGAAGCAGATCGCGATCGCCGCGGAGATCGCCGCCGCCCGGCCGCAGGCGGGCCGCGGCCTGCCGCGGGAGAAGGCGCCCGGCGGCACGCGGATGTCCATCGAGATCACCAACGGCGGTCCCGGCGCGGTGACGGTCCTGTACACGGGGCCGGTGACCGGAACCCTGACCCTCGGTGCCTGCGGCAGCTGCAAGACGTACTCCTCGGAGTCGGAGGGCCGTTCGAAGGCGTGCAAGGCCGGCGGGCCGAAGAAGACGCTGCGGCTGCCGGCCGGCGACTACCACTTCCTGTACAAGCGGGCCGACACGGGGGACGACCCGATCCGCGACCACACCGCCGGCTCGCACATCCAGCCGGGTTACACGTACACGGACTGCCTGTACGTCGTGAGCGGATTCTCCGGACTCGGCGACGGCGGGACGGACGCCTGACCGCCGGCGGCGGGCGGCACCCCGGAGCCGGGGGTGCCGCCCGCCGCCGCGCGCGGGTCACGCGGGCTTGCTCACCCCCAGGGTGTAGGAGCCGGAGCCGCTGTAGGCGTGCACGAGGTAGCGGTAGTAGCCGGCGGTGCCGCTGTAGCTGATGTTCTCGTCCTTCTCGGGCGTGATGCCCTCGGCGACCGTCGACCAGCTCGACCCGTTCCACTTCTGCAGGTACAGGTCGAAGTCGGCGCCGCTCGGCCCGGTCAGACAGCCGGTGTGGGTGCCGGAGGAGCCGGAGTAGTAGTACGAGCCGTTCGGCTGCACGGCCTGGCCGCCGCTGCTCAGCGAGCCGCTGTACGTCTGCTGGGAGCCCTGGCAGCCGGTGGGCGGGGGCTCGGTGCCGCCGCCGGTCTTCAGCGTCAGTCCGTACGTCGTGAGGATCTCGTTGACCGGCTGGTAGTACGTCGTACCGCCCGAGGTGCAGTTGCCGGAGCCGCCGGAGGTGACGCCCTGCGCCTGGTCGCCGGAGATGAACGAGCCGCCGGAGTCGCCCGGTTCGGCGCACACGCTGGTGCGGGTCACGCCGCTGACGGTGCCCTGCGCGTAGGTGACGGAGGTGTTGTGCTGCTGGATGCTGCCGCAGTGCCAGCCGGTGGTGGAGCCGGAGCGGCAGACGGACGAGCCGACGGGGGCCTGGGTGGAGCCGTTCACGGTGACGTTGGCGCCGCCGGAGCCCTTGACGTAGGGCACGGAGGTCCAGTTGCTGTTGGCGGCTACCCAGGCGTAGTCGTTGCCGGGGAAGGACGAGCCCTGGAAGGTGCCCTGGGCGACCTGGTTGTAGCCGGTGGTGGAGGCGCCGGCGGTGCCGCAGTGCCCGGCGGTGACGAAGCCCTGGGTGGTGCCGCGGGTGATGGGGAAGCCGACGGAGCAGCGGCTGCTGCCGTTGATGTAGTACGCGTCGCCGCCCTTGATGTCGTACAGCGTGCGCGGGCTGTCGGTGGCCTTCACCAGGCGTATCGCGGAGGTGTCGGCGCCGCTGCGGGCGAGGAAGGCGCGGGTGGCGGCGGGGTTCGAGGACTGTACGGCGACGGTGTTGGTCCGCACGTCGACGTACCAGAGCGGGGTGCCGGCGGGCGCGGCGGACTGCACCGCGCGGTCGAGCACGGCCTTGACGGCGTCCAGGGCGGTGGCGCTGCGGCCCACGAGCCTGGCCTTCGCGCCGTGGGCGGCGATGTCGTCGAGGGCGGAGCGGTCGGTGGTGGCGACGGTGAGTTCGGCGGCCGTGCCGCTGACCCAGGAGCCGGCGAAGCGGGCGCCGAGGCTCTTGCGCAGGACGGCGTCGGTGACGGCGGCCTCGGCCTCCGCGCGGACGCGGGTCTTCGCCTCGGCGGAGGTCAGGCCGAGGTCGCGCTGCAGGGCCTCGAGGACGGCCGGGTCGACGTCGGGGCCGGGTGCGGCGGTGGAGGCCGACGCGGGGAGCACCGAGATGCACAGCGCGGCGATGGCCGCGGCGATCCCGGGTAGTACGGCACGTCTGCGGAGCACGGGTTTCTCCTCGGTGTCGGTGGGGGGCGGGGTCCGGTCGAGACCCCTGCGCACCGTAGCCAGCCGGGAGCTAGTCGTGCACCTGCCAATCTGACCCTCTCACGGTGAGATGGTCCCGTACTGCGGATGCGTCGCCAGCCAGCGCGCGTACCGCGGGTTGCGCCGCGTCGCCTCGGCGTGCGCGGCGCGCGCGTGCATCAGCACCGCGGGCGCGGTCCCGGCGGCCGGCGCGTCGGGATGCCAGCCGAGCAGATGCCGCCAGCTCAGCGGCGTACCGGCGATCGGCACGGTGACCAGCCCCGGAGTCGGCGGCATCGTCGCCCGGCACAGCCCGGCGGCGCGCCCCACCTGCACCAGATGCACGCAGGACGCGGGATCGGTCTCCAGCATCGCCGACGGCGTGAACCCGGCCCGCGCGCAGGCGGCGGAGAAGCAGTCGGCGAAACACCCCTCGCCCGGCACGCTCACCCACCGCGCGTCACGCAGCCGCTCCAGCCGCACCTCGTCCTCACCGGCGTACGGATGGCCGTCGGCCAGCATCACGAACACGGGGTCCGTCCCCACGGTCCGCCACTGCAACTGCTCCGACGGCGGCGGGCTCTCGCCGCACACCCCGACGAGCGCGAAGTCCAGCCGCCCGCTGGCGGTCATGTCGCACAGCTCCTGCACCGACCACGAGGTGTGCGTGGTGACCGGCTCGTCGGGATGCACGGCGGCCAGCCGGTCCAGCAGCGCCCCCATGAGCGGCCCGTGCGTCCCGCCCAGCCGGAACCGCGCCACGTCCGACAGCGCGTTGGCGAACCGCACGGCCTCGTCCTGCAACTCCCGCACGGCGGGCAGCACCACCCGCGCCCGCCCGAGCACGAGCTCCCCCAGCGCGGTGGGCCGGGCCCCCTCCCGCCCCCGGCTGAACAGCGCCCCGCCCAGCGCCCGCTCGATCCTCCCGAGCTGCCCGCTGACGGCGGACTGCGCCACCCCGAGCGACGTGGCGGCCCGCGTCAGACTCCCGGCCTCGGCAATGGCGTGCACGAGCTTGAGATGCCGCAACTCCAGCTCCATGGGCGCAAGTTAGCACCGGGTGCCGTATTCGTCCGGGGGTGACGCCGGGTCGCCGATGCGGGTACTCCGTTTGTTGGGACATACCCCCTTGAAGTATGTGATCGGAGGACTATGGTTCAGGTCACATATCACGGTGCGTGGCCCGTGATGTCCGGATGAACCACGCGGACCGGGGGTGGACTTACCGCGGCCCGCGTGCTGGGGGGTGGGGAAAGATGCTCGAGTTGGTCAAGGGAGCCAACACCGGACTGGCTTCGCTCAGCGACGACGTGGGGTCCGTGCTGCTGAGCCTGTCCTGGTGCAGCGCCACCGGCGACGGGGACGCGGACGTCTCCGTGCTGCTGCTCGGCGCCGACGGCAAGGTGCGCGGCGACGGGGACTTCTACTTCTACAACAACCCGGCGGCCGCGGACGGGAGCGTGCAACTGCTGGGCAAGACGCCGACCGCCGTCGGCAGCGAGGACCGGATCGGCATCGACCTCACCGCGATGCCGCCGGACGTGGCGCGTGTCGTCGTGGCGGCCAGCCGCTACGCGGGCGCGCGATTCGGAGAACTCGACGACCTGCGGATGACGGTGGCGGACCGGAGCGGAGACCTGATCCTCGGCTTCTCGATCGCCGACGCCAGATCGGAGACCGCCTTCGTCTTCGGGGAGTTGTACCGACGTAACGGCGAGTGGAAGTTCCGGGCGATCGGCCAGGGTTACGAGACGGGGCTGGCCGGACTCGCGACCGACTTCGGCATCGACGTGGACGACGACCCGGACGAGGAGGAGCCCGCCGCGGCGTCGTCGCCGACCCCGGCAGCTCCTGCCATGCGCTCCGTCACCGCCGTGGAGCGGCCGGCCGACCATCCCGCCGCGACGGACGGACCGGCGCGGCGCCCGCGCACGGCGAAGAAGAAGGTCGTACTCCCGGCCACCGTCAAGACGTCGCTCGCGGAGAACGAAGGCTGGCGGACCGCCCGCCTGTTCCCCGCCTCGACCCTGAAGAGCGACCGGGAGCGCGAGACGCGGGCCACGTCCGTGCTGCTCTCCGTCATGGCCCAGGTGCCGGAGTTCGGGCGCAGGCTCACCGCGGCGTTCGGCGCACCGGCCGGCCGGATGGAGACGTTCACCGAGGTCACGTTGCCGCACGGCGACATGCCCAAGCGGCCTGACGGCGTGGTCCGCGTCGAGCGCGCGGGCAAACTGTGGACCGCGCTGGTGGAGACGAAGACCAACGGCAGCCCGCTGCGGCCCGAACAGGTGCAGGACTACGTCGACATCGCGGCCCGCCGCGGCTACGAGGCCGTGATCACGGTCTCCAACGACGTGGCGCTCGACGGCAGGCCGGTGGTGGAGGCGAAGATCGACCGACGCCGCAAGAACAAGGTCACCCTGTGGCACCTGTCCTGGGCGGAGATCGCTCACCAGGCACAGATGCTGATCCGCCACGAGGGCGTCGGGAGCGCCGCCCACGCGTGGCTCCTCCAGGAACTGCTGCACTACCTCCAGCACGAGAACTCCGGCTGCCACGGATTCCAGAACATGGGCCCGGCCTGGGTGCCGGTGCGCCGGGCGATCGACGAGGAGACGCTCTGCCAGGGCGACGCACGGGCGGTAGAGACCGTCGAGAGCTGGGAGCGGCTCATCCGCCAGGTCTGTCTGCGGCTCGGCGGCGAACTGGGCCACAAAGTCCTCCCCGTGCAGCGGGCCAGGCGCGGCACCGACCCGCACGCCCGGCGCATCGCCCTCGCGGACACGCTGTGCCAGGACGGGCGGCTCAGCGCCGAGATCCGGATCGAGGGCACTTCCGGGATCCTCGCCATCACCGCCGACCTGCGGACGGGAAAGCTGCGTACCTCCATCGAACTGGCCGAGACGGAGCCGGGTTACCCCCTCAGCCGGGCCAAGCGCCTCATCCGGCAGCTCACCGACGCCCCTGCCGACCTGCACATCGAGACCCTGATCGAAGGCAGGGGAGGCGGCCCGCGCGGCACGCTGGAGCGGCTGCGGCCCGAACCGGCCGACCTGCTCCCGCAGGACGGTGCCGTGATCACGGGCTTCCGCCTCTCGCTCTTCAAGGGGATGGGGACCACCCGCGGCAACGCCGAGACGGGCTTCATACGAAGCGTGGACGACGCCGTGGACCGCTTCCACACCAGCGTGGTCGCCCCGCTGGAACGCCGCCAGCCACGGCGCGCTGCGATGGCCGGGGGCTGAGGGCGTATTACCTCCCGCGTAATCGACCCTCCTCCCGCTACCCGGCATCGTGGACGTCAACGGGAGCCGGACCGGCGTACTCCGGCCCGGCTTCCGGTTCTGACCAGCGTGTTCACCCGCGCCTGACCGGCTTCGCCGATGGAGGAACCCATGTCCGCGACTGTCACCGACCGACGTTTCGCCGCCGACCCGATGACCCTGCTGCGGCGGGTGCTGCTCCTCGACGCCGTGGTCACCGGGGGCAACGCCCTGGCGTATCTGGTGCTGTCCGGGCCGCTCGCCGAGCTGCTCGGGGTGAGCCGGGGGCTGCTCGTGGAGCTCGGCGTGTTCCTGGCCGTGTACGCCGGCGGGGTGGGGTACCTGGGCACGCGGAGCGCGCCGCCGGTGCTCGCCGTGAAGGCCGTCGTCGAGGCCAACATCGCCTGGGCCGTGCTCAGTTTCCTCGCCCTCGCGCTGTGGTTGGACCCGAGCACCGCGGGAGTCGTGTGGACGCCGCTGCAGGCCGGGACCGTGCTCGGGTTCGCCGGGCTGCAGTGGTGGGCGCTGCGCGGGGTCGGGGCCTCTAGGGTCTGAGCGCCGAGAGGTACTTGACCGTCTCCGGGTCGGCCGGGAGCAGCGTCTCCAGGGCCAGCTCGGAGACGGTCACGTCCATGGGGGTGTTGAACGTGGCGATCGTCGACACGAAGGAGAGGCGGTGGCCGTCGTGTTCGACGACGAGGGGGAGCGCGAAGGGGGCGTCCGCCGCCACCGACTCCGTGCCGGCTCCCTCCGGGAAGGGATACGCGGCGACCTCGTCGTACAGCGCCTTCAGGGCCGGGGACCGCATCAGGGAGAGCTGGCGGTCCGTCTGGGCGAGCAGATGGCCGCGCCACTCGGGGAGGTTGCGGATCTTCGGGGCCAGGCCCTCGGGGTGCAGCGTCAGCCGCAGCGCGTTCAGCGGCGGGGCGAGCAGATGCTCCGGCAGCCCCTCCATCAGCATCAGGATGCCGCGGTTGGCCGCGATCACGTTGTACATGCCGTCGACCACCAGGGCCGGGTACGGCTCGTGCGCGGCGAGCAGCCGCTCCATCGCCTGCCGTACGCCGGTCATCGCCGGGTCGTCGAACGGCGTCTCCGGGTAGTGCGGGGCGTAACCGGCGGCGAGCAGCAGGGCGTTGCGCTCGCGCACGGGGACGTCGAGATGGTCCGCCAGCTTCAGCACCATCGGCCGGCTCGGGCGCGACCGGCCGGTCTCGATGAAGCTGATGTGCCTGGCGGAGGAGTCCGCCTGCAGGGCCAGCTCCAGCTGGCTGAGGCCGCGCCGCTCGCGCCAGCCCCTCAGCAGGGCGCCGACCTGGGGTTCGGTGGCCGTCGTCATACCGTGACCGTATCCGACGCGGCGGGCGCCCGGCAGGGCGGGTGAGCGCCGCGGTGGCGGACGGCCCGGGTGGACCGGTCCCGGGTCCTGGCGGAGACTGGGGCACGGGATCCGGCGTACACCGGACCGAGCCGCGTCAGCTGAGGAAGGATCCGGCCATGGCCGTCGAACCGCTGTCCGAGAAGGAGATCCAGGACCGGCTGGCGGAGCTGCCGGGCTGGTCGGTGGCCGAGGGCGAGCTGCTGACCCGCACGTACACCTTCGCCGGGCACCTCCCGGCGGCGGCGATGGTCGTCCACGTCTCCGCGATCCAGGAGGAGCTGGACCACCACGCCGACATGACCCTCGGCTACAACAAGCTCACCCTGGCTGTGAACACCCACAGCGTCGGCGGCCATCTCACGGACCTCGACTTCACCCTGGCGACCCGGGTCGAGGCCGTCGCCGCGGGACACGGCGCCAGGTCCTGAACCGCGGCGTCAGGGGCGGTCCCCGCACGCCGGAGCGGCCGCGCTCGCGGCGTCGTCCGGCGGGCCGAGCAGCGGGAAGCCCGGTGTCGCCCACGCCTCGCCGGAGCGCGTGACCGTGAGCGCCGTGTAGCCGGGAAGGCGCGCCAGCCACGCCGGGGTGCGCTCACCCGTCGCGAACGCCGCCGTGGCGTACGCGTCCGCCTGCGCCAGCCGCGGACCGGCCACCGTGACGGAGGCGGGCCCCGTGGCCGGCCGCCCGGTGTGCGGGTCGAGGATGTGGGCGCCGCGTTCGGCCGTACCGGAGGTGGCCACGGCCAGGTCGCGTCCCGTGACGACGGCGCGCAGCCGGCCCGGGCGCAGGGGATCCGCGATGCCGGTACGCCAGGGCACGCCGGGCGCGGCCTCGCCGCACAGCCGGATGTCGCCCCCGCCGTTGACGCAGGCGTTCGCCGCACCGGCGGCGACCAGCAGGTCCGCGGCCCGGTCCACCGCCCAGCCCTTGACCAGGCCCGAGGGGTCCAGCACCCCGCCCGGCCGGGAGGTGAACCAGCCGTCGGTGGCCCGTGCGGCGTCCGCGCACAGCGCGAGGACCTCCGCCACCTCGGGCGGGCACGCGCCGAGAGCGGTCTCGCCCCGGGCCAGCCGGCTGATCGCACTGTCGGGCCGGTACGTGGAGAACACCGCGTCGACGTGGTGCAGCGAGGCGACCGCTTCCGCGAGGGCGTGCCGTACCGCCCGGGTGGCGGGGACACGCAGATCGAAGGAGAACACGGTTCCCATCGCCCGCTCGACGTGGCGCAGCCCGCCCCAGCGCTCAGCCACGGGACTGGTCCAGGGCGCTCTGGAGGGACTGGATGTAGCCCTCGCTGGTGTACGTCGCGCCGGTCACCGTGTCGATGCCGGCGCTCTGGGCGTCCAGCGCGTCCTGGGTGAGCTGCGGTACGGCGTAGGCGGATATCTCCTCGTCGCGGGGGTTGCCCGAGGGCAACTGCACGGCCTCGACGGCGGTGATCCGGCCGTCCTCGAGGGTGACGGCGACCTGGACGGGGCCGTACCGGGTGTCGACCGGGTCTCCGGTGAAGGTGCCCGACTTGGCCGATCCGGTCGATCCGGTGCCCGGCGACGACCCGCCCGACCCGGACGACGACTGTCCCGAACCCGACCGCGGCGCGGAGCCCGCGGTCGTCTGGTCGCCGCCGTGCGGCTTCAGCGACAGCAGCAGGACGATGCCGGTCACGGTGGACAGGGTGGTGATGACGACGCGTCGCACGGCGGCAACTCCTCGGTCAGAACGCGAAGGACTCGTGGTGGACGCGGCCGCGGGGTACGCCGGCGACCCGGAGGGCCCGCAGGGCGTCACGCGTCATCCCGGGCGGTCCGCACACGTACACGTCGTGTTCGGCCAGTCCGGGGGCCAGTTCGGCCAGCGTGCCGGCGGTGAGCGGCACCCGGTGGCCGGCCGGATCGCTGACGGAGCAGACCACCCGGTGGCCGAGCCGCACGGCGAGCGACTCCAACTCCTCGCGCAGCGCCAGGTCCTCGGGCCGGTGCGCCCAGTACACGAGCGTCACCACACCCGGCAGCGTCTCCAGCAGCGAACGCAGCGGGGTGATGCCGATGCCGCCGGCCAGCAGCAGCGTCCGGCGGCCGGCCGCCCGGTCCGCGGTCAGCCCGCCGTACGGCCCCTCGATCCAGACCCGGGTGCCGGGCTCCAGCCGGGCCAGCGCCTCGCTGTGGGCGCCGAGGGCCTTGACGGTGATGCGCAGGGCGTCCGGCCGCGGGGCGGCGGACAGCGAGTACGGGGAGGCGGTCCACCACAGGCCGGGGGTGAGGAAGCGCCAGCGCAGGAACTGCCCGGCCCGCGCGCCGAGTTCGTCCAGCCGGCGGCCGGTGACGTACACGGACACCACCCCGGGGGCCTCCGTGCGCACCGCGGCGACCGTCAGCCGGTGGCGGAGCGAGCGCCGCACCGGCAGCAGGAAGCGGTACCAGAGGACCGCGGCCGCCACCCCGAGGTAGAGGACGTACCACAGGGTGCGCGCGGCCCGATGGTCCACGAAGTCCGCGCCGTTCGCCAACTGGTGGCCGAAGACGAGGAACACCGCGAGGTAGGTCGCGAAGTGCAGGTAGTGCCAGGTCTCGTAGCTCAGCCGGCGGCGTGCCACCCGGGCCGAGAGCACACCGGTCGCCACGAGCAGCAGGAAACCGGCGGTGCCCTTCAGCATCTCCGGATACCGCAGCACCAGCGTCGTCGTCTGGTCCACCACGCCCGTGCGGGTGGTCAGCGCGTACCCCCAGACGATCAGCAGCGTGTGGGCGAGGGCCAGACAGACGGCGTAACGGCCGCCCATCGCGTGCCAGCGCGCCAGGCGGTCGGTGCCGATCCCGCGGTCCAGCGCGGGCACCCTGGCCATCAGCAGGAGCAGGACGGCGCAGGCGTACCCGGCGAGCAGCCCGGTGATCCGTCCCGCGCCGGTCAGCCAGCCCGCGGCACCCGTGACGTCGGCGGTGTCGTACCACCACAGCGCCAGCACCCCCGCGGCCCCGGCCCACCCGGCCGTCTGCAGCACCCCGGGCAGCAGCGCGGGCGCGCGGCGCGGCGCGGGCCCGCGCACCGCGGGCGGGGGGCCGTACGGGATCGCGGCCATGGGCATCGCCTCTCTCTCACCGCCGGACGGCACCGGCCCGGGAGCGGGCCGGCGACGCGCCGGGGTCGGGGTCAGCGTGGCAACGCAATCTGAGAAAACCCTCTGAACAGGGGCACGCGCCCGCAACTCATAGGCAACTCACAGGAAGGAAGCGGATCCGGATGCGGGAGCGCACGCTCCTCGGCCGCCCCCGCTCAGCCCTCCTCCGCCGCGACCGCCCGCCGCAGCTGCTCCAGCTTCGGCGGCAGCACCGTGTCCAGGCCCAGCGCGTACCGCCCGTCGCGGTACGCGCGGATCAGGCCGCGCTGCTCCAGGGGCATACCGGCCGGGCGCAGCACCGTGGCCCCGGAGGCGTCCGGTGTGCCGCTGTGGTTCATGTAGACGGACACCCACAGCCGCGAGGTGCCGTGCGACTGCGCGACCAGCTCCTCCCGCACCGGCAGCCAGCGCTCCAGCGCCGCCCGGCCCAACGGTGTCAGCGCGATCCGCTCCGGCTCGGGCTCGTGCGCCGTGCCGTGCTGGGGACGGCGTACGACGGTGGCGTGCGCGAGGCCCGCGGGCAGGTCCGTCGCCCGCTGGGCGACCAGCTCGCCCGCCCGCGCCCCGGTGTCCAGCACCATCCCCACCATCGCCACGAACCGGGTCCGCCCGGGCGTGAGGAACCCCGCCGTCAGCTCGCCCAGCTGGTCGCGCAGCCGGGCCAGCTCGTATCCGCCGGGGGTCGGCCGCGGCTCGACGCGCACCTCCGCCGGGCGCCACTGCGCCAGCCCGGCCGCCGCACGCAGCAGCCCGAGGCAGTCGTGGCGGGCCGCGTTGGTCGCCGCCGAGGTCGGCGGCTTCTCCCCGCGCACCAGACGGGAGCGCAGCCGGCCCGACTCCGCGAGCCGCAGATACGTCGCCAGGGTCCGGTCCGACAGCAGCTGCCGTACGTCCCGCCGGGACCGCACCCCGAGCGCGTCGCGCTCGAGCGCCGCGGCCAGTTCGGCGCGGACCATGCCCAACTGCCGCCGCCGCGTGGCATACCCCGCCGCCACCCGCTCCACCAGGGTGTCCAGGGCCTCGAGGGACGGATACGCCGACATACGCCGATTCTTGCGTACGGCACTGACAGTCACGGCCGCACGGGTCGGCACCCCCGGATGCACCGGCCCGGAATGCGGTGAAGGCCGGGCTTTTCTAGATTTGTGAAGGAGGAGTCATGCGCCACGCCCGTCCCGACCGCCCGCCGCGAGATCCGGAGACCGGAGATGATCCGTAACCGCATAGTCAGTTTCGTCGCCACCTTCTCCCTGGCGGGCGCGCTCGGCGGTGCCGTGGCCCTCGCCGTCGACGCGGAGCCCGGCCCCCCTCCGCGACACGAACGCGAACGCGCCGAGGCCCCCACGAAGGTCGCCGAGGCCGAGCACGCCGCGGCCAAGCCCGCCCCGCGTGAACCCGCCGCCCACGAGCCGCTCCTCAAGCCCCAGGAGCCCGGGAACAAGGTGGCCCTCCCGCAGACCTCGGGCAAGCAGCCGGAGGCGGCCCCCGAGGACGAGGCCGGACCGGCGGAGGCCGAGGCGGCCGAGCCCCAGGAGAACCCGCAGTACGAGGGCGGCGGTGAGTACCAGCAGGGCGGCCAGCAGTACGAGGAGTACAACGAGTACCAGGACTACGAGGACTACGGCGACTACGGCTACTGAGCCCGGCAGCCTGGCAGCCCGGCAGCCCGGCAGCCCGGCGACGGAACAGCGGAACACCTGAGCCGCGGGCCCGCCGCCCGCGGCTCAGCCGCGTCCGGTCAGCTCCAGTCGAACCCGTCCGGGTCCGGCCCCAGCCGCGCCCCGTTGTCCACCGACGCGAAGGCCGCCATGTCGTCGGTGTCCAGCTCGAACCCGAAGACGTCGAAGTTCTCCCGGATCCGGGACGGCGTCACGGACTTCGGGATCACCACGTTGCCCAGCTGCAGGTGCCAGCGCAGCACCGCCTGCGCCGGGGACACGCCGTGCTTGGCGGCGACGGCGGCGACGGTCGGGTCGGACAGCAGGCCCTTGCCCTGGCCCAGCGGCGACCACGCCTCGGTGGCGATGTGGTGCCGGGCGTGGAACGCGCGGGTCTCGGCCTGCGGGAAGTTCGGGTGGAGCTCGATCTGGTTGACGGCGGGCGTGATGCCCGAGTCGTCGATGATCCGCTCCAGCTGGGCGGGCTTGAAGTTGGAGACGCCGACCGCCTTGGCGCGGCCGTCCGCGGCCAGCTCGCCGAAGGCGCGCCAGATGGTGACGTAGTCCTCGCGCATCGGCCGCGGCCAGTGGATCAGGTAGAGGTCGACGTAGTCGAGGCCGAGCTTGGCCAGGGAGTCGTCGAAGGCGCGCAGCACCGCGTCGCGGTCCCACGGCTGCTTGGCGGTGTTCCACAGCTTCGTGGTGACGAAGAGCTCCTCGCGCGGGACGCCCGAGGCGGCGAGGGCCTTGCCCGTGCCCTCCTCGTTCTCGTAGATGGCGGCCGTGTCGATGCTGCGGTAGCCGGCCTCCAGCGCGCTGCTGACGGCCGCGGTCGCCTCGTCGTCCGGCACCTGCCAGACGCCGAAGCCGAGCTGCGGCATGGACACGCCGTTGTTGAGAGTGATGGACGGAACGCTGCTCACGTGCGGTGAACCCCTTGCTCGGTGGTGTCGTGCTTCCCTGCCCCCAACCACGATCGGCGCCCGGGGCATTCCCCGCCACTCCATCACACTCGCGATCGCCAGCATCACGCCCGCGATCGCCTCAGCGCTGGTACAGCGCCTCGACCTCCTCCGCGTACGCCTTCTCGATCGCCTTGCGCTTCAGCTTCAGCGACGGCGTGAGCAGCCCCTGCGCCTCGGTGAACCGCGTCGCCAGGATCCGGAACGTGCGGATGGCCTCCGCGCCCGAGACGGCGGTGTTCGCGGTGATCACCGCACGCCGCACCTCCGTCTCGAGGTCGCTGTCGCGCACCAGGTCCGTCGGGCTCAGGTCCGGCTTCCCGCGCATCCGCAGCCAGTGGTCGACGCCCTCGGGCTCCAGCGTGATCAGCGCGGCGATGTACGGGCGGTCGTTGCCGACGACGACGCACTGGGCGATCAGCGGATGCGAGCGGACCCGCTCCTCCAGGGCGAGCGGGTAGACGCTCTTGCCGTTGGAGGTGACCAGCATCTCCTTCTTCCGGCCGGTGATCGTCAGATAGCCGTCCTCGTCCAGCTCGCCCACGTCCCCCGTGGCCAGCCAGCCGTCGCGCAGCGCCGCGTGCGTGGCCTGTACGTCGCCGGTGTACCCGGCGAAGACGGTGGGGCCGCTCAGCCACACCTCGCCGTCCTCGGCGATGTGCACCGACGTGCCGGGGACGGGCTGGCCCACCGTGCCGTACTTGGCCCGCTCCGGCGGGTTCGCGGTGGCGGCGCCCGTGCACTCCGTCAGCCCGTACCCCTCCAGGATCCGGATGCCGGCGCCCGCGAAGAACAGCCCGAGCCGGCGCTGCATCGCCGAGCCGCCCGACATGGCGTAGTGCACCCGCCCGCCGAGGCGCTCGCGGATCCGGGCGTAGACGAGCCGGTCGGCGACCTGGTGCTGGACGCGCAGCGCCGCGCTCGGCCCGGGGCCCGTGCCGAACGCCCGGTCCTCCATCGCCTCCGCGTGGCGCACGGCGATGTCGACGGCCTTGTCGAACGCCTCCAGCCGGCCCTGCTCCTCCGCCAGCCGGCGCGCGGAGCGGAACAGCTTCTCGAAGATGTGCGGCACGGCCAGCAGGAACGTGGGCCGGAAGGACGCCAGGTCCGGCAGCAGTGCCTCGGTCGTCAGCTCCGGCTGGTGGCCCAGCTTGACCTTCGCGCGCAGGGCCGTGACCTCGATCATCCGGCCGAAGACGTGCGCCAGCGGCAGGAACAGGAGTGTGGAGGTCTGGCCCGAGCGGGTGCGGAAGAGGGCGGCGTACCGCTCGATGACGTTGTCGGCCTCCGCCATGAAGTTGGCGTGCGTGAGGATGCAGCCGCGGGGGCGGCCGGTGGTGCCCGAGGTGTAGATCAGGGTGGCGGGGGAGTCGGGGGTGACGGCGAGGCGGTGCCGTTCGACCACCGCGTCCTCCAGATGGCGGCCGGCCTCGGTGAGCTCGGCGACGGCGCCCGCGTCCAGCTGCCAGAGCCGGTTCAGGGCGGGCAGCCGCTCGATCACGGAGCCGACGGTCATCGCGTGGTCCTCGTGCTCCACGACGGCGGCTACGGCGCCCGAGTCGTGCAGCATCCAGTGGACCTGCTCGGCGGAGGACGTCGGATAGACCGGTACGGGCTGGGCGCCCACCGACCACAGGGCGAAGTCGAACAGCGTCCACTCGTACCGGGTCCGGGCCATCAGCGCGACCCGGTCGCCGAACCGGACGCCCTGCGCCAGCAGCCCCTTCGCCAGGGCGAGCACCTCGTCGCGGAACTCACCGGCGGACACGTCGTACCAGCGGCCCTGCTCGTCCTTCCGTGCGAACGCCGCCCGCCCCGGCTCCGCGGCGGCCTGCTCGAAGACAGCATCCGCCAGCCCGCCGACCCTGGCATCCGTCGCCAGTGGGGGGACACTGAACTCGCGCACTGACGATCTCCTCGGGGCATGGTTCGGTCGGGCCCGGGGCGCGACCGTACCGGACGGCGGCACAGTACGGGCCGCTGGGGGCAATCCTCCACGGAATCTCTCCAACCGGGGATCCCAGCTCACGAGCGGCGCCCCGGCCGCGGGGCGGGTGTGCCGGATGGTGCGCGCGGGGGGTACGGGGAACCCTCGGCGGAGCCGCCGGCCCGGCTGAGCGAGAATGGCCGCAGCGTCACCGCAACCGACCCGAGGGATCCATGCGCCGCCCCGCCCTGCCGTCCTGGCTGCCGATCGACCCGTTCATCCTGCTGCTCCTGGCGATGGTGGGGCTGGCCGCCCTGTTCCCGGCCTCGGGCGGCGCGGCGGACGTCGTCGACGTCGCCTCGAGCATCGCGATCGGCCTGCTGTTCTTCCTCTACGGGGTCCGGCTGTCGACCCGCGAGGCCCTCGCCGGGCTGGTGCACTGGCGGCTGCACCTGTTCATCGTGCTGTGCACGTTCGTCCTGTTCCCACTGCTGGGGCTGGCGGCGCGCGGGCTGGTCCCGTACGTGCTGACCGACGAGCTGTACACGGGCGTCCTGTTCCTGTGCCTCGTGCCGTCCACCATCCAGTCGTCGATCGCCTTCACCTCCATCGCACGCGGCAACGTCCCCGCGGCGATCTGCGCGGGGACGTACTCGGCGCTGCTGGGCATGGTGCTCACGCCGCTGCTGGCGGCGTGGCTGATCGGGTCCGAGGCGGACTTCTCGGCGGCGGGCCTGCTCGGCATCGGCGCCCAGCTGCTGGCTCCCTTCCTGGCGGGCCAGCTGCTGCGCCGCTGGATCGGCGGCTTCGTCCAGCGCCACCGGCGGGTGCTGGGGCGCGTGGACCGGGTGTCGATCCTGCTCGTCGTGTACGCCGCGTTCAGCGAGGGCATGGAGCAGGACATCTGGCACCAGGTGACGGTGGGCCGGCTGTTCGCCCTGGCCGGGGTGCTGGCGGTGCTGCTCGCCGTCGTGCTGGCGGTGACCACGACGCTGTCGCGGCGGCTGGGGTTCGAGCGGGGGGACCGGATCGCGATCGTCTTCGCCGGTTCGAAGAAGAGCCTGGCCAACGGGCTGCCGATGGCCGCGGTGCTGTTCGGCGCGCAGGCGTCGCTGACGATCCTGCCGCTGATGCTGTTCCATCAGCTGCAGCTGATCGTGTGCGCGTTCATCGCGAAGCGCTGGGGCCGCGAGGCGCAGATGTCCTCGCCGGAACCGCCGTACATCAGGGCGTAGCCGTTCTCCAGGCCCCACACGC
>NZ_JBFAXR010000146.1:0-19595 GCF_040680895.1 Streptomyces sp. NPDC051940
GCCGCCCGGCCCCCCGCCGCGCCGCGCGGGCGGCCGCGGGGCGGGGCGCGCCCGGGCGGGGCGGGGGGGGGGGGCCGGCCCCCCCCCCCCCCCCCCCCCCGGATCGCGGCGCGGCAAGCTCACCCGGAGGTGATCAGGGCACCTCCGGCCTGCTCCAGGCAGCCCCTTCGGGGCCCGCCCGAAGGCGCACGGACGCCGACACCCGGGACCGGACCGACACACCGCACCCCCTCCCCCGGGGGCCCGGGGGCCGGGGCCGGGGGCCCGGGGGCCGGGGCCGGGGGCCCGGGGGGCCGGGGGCCGGGGCCGGGGGGCCGGGGGGCGAAGCCCCCCCCGCGTGCCGGCCGGAGCACTCACCCGGGGCTGCTCACAGCAGCTCCGGCCTGTTCCAGGGCAGCCCCAGGACGTGGTGGTCCAGGAAGCCCAGGAACGCGGCGTACCAGAGGTGGATGTTGTTCGGGGTGAGGATCCAGTGGTTCTCGTCGGGGAAGTAGAGGTACTTCGCCGGGACCCCGGCCCGCTGCAGGTCCTGGAAGAGCGCCGCGCCCTGCGCGACGGGGACGCGGTAGTCCCGCGCGCCGTGGATCACCAGCATCGGCGTGCGGATGCGGGCCGCGTCCGGGTACGGGGAATCCGCCTCGTACCGCGCGGGGTTGGTCAGCGGGTCGCCGAAGATCCGCTGGTAGTACCAGGGGCAGTCCGTGTCGCCCTGGAACGTCCGCATGTCCCACAGGCTCGCGTGCGTCACGATCGCCTTGAAGCGGTCCGTGCGCGTGGCGACGCGGTTCGCCATGTAGCCGCCGTACGAACCGCCCCCCAGCGCCGTACGCGTCGCGTCGACGTCGGGGCGCGCCTCCGTGGCGTCGGTGAGCGCCATGACGTCGTGGTAGGGACGGCCGCCCCACTGCCCCCAGCCGCGCTCGTGGTTGTGCTGCCCGTAGCCGGTCGACAGCGCCGGGTCCGGCAGCAGTACGGCGTAACCGCGGGCGACGAAGGGCCACGGGTTCCACCGCCACGTCCAGGCGTTCCAGCTGCCCTGCGGGCCGCCGTGCACGGCGACGAGCAGCGGCGCGGGCCGGGCCGCTGAGGCGCCCTCGGGGAGGGCCAGCCAGCCGCGCAGGGCGAAGCCGTCGTCCGCCTCGGCCCCCACCTCGGTGAGCGTGCCCGGCAGGGCGCCCGTGTCGCCGGGCGCGGGCAGCGCGGCCGGCACCTGGTCCGCGGCCGCCGCGTCGAGGCGGACCGGCCGCGGCGGGGAGTCCACCGCGTTGCGCAGGGCGTACAGCGTGCGCCCGTCGGGGGCGACGCACAGCGAGCCGTACGCACCGGAGGAGGTCAGCCGGGTGACGGTGCCGTCCGCGTCGCGGCGGAAGACGGGGCAGTGGCCCCGCTCGTCGGCCGTGAACCAGAGCGTGCCGTCGACCGGCGAGCAGACCGTCTCACCGGGCCAGTTGTCGAAGTCCGGCAGAAGGTCGGCCTCTCCGCCGCCCGTCGGGTCGACCCGCACGAGCGTGATGTCGAAGGGCGTCTCGTACGTCGCGTCGCGCATCCGCGAGCAGACCAGCGCGCCGTCGGCGGTGAAGACCGGCGCCTGGTACAGGTGCCCGGAGTCGGCGACGACGCCCAGCTCCTCCCCGGTCCGCGCGTCGGCGACCACGACCACCGTGCGGTTCTCGTCCGGAACCCGGCCGGGCACGAAGCGGGTGTACGCCACGCGCGTCCCGTCCGGCGACAGGGCCGCGTCCGCCGGGTCCTCCAGCGCGCCCTGGCCGCCCGCGTCGACGACGGGGCCGCCGTCCGTACGCACGAAGGTGTGCGGCTCGTCGGGCCCCAGATCGCGGTCCCACGCCCGCGTCGGCCCGGCCTCGTACAGGATCGCCGTGACCTTCGCGTCCTTGCGCGCCTTGCGCAGCTTCCCGTGCGCCTCGGCGTCGGCCGCACCGGGCAGCAGCCCGGCGGTGAAGCAGAGGGTGCCGGCGTCCCGGGCGAGGGTGAACCCCGCGATGCCGCCGGGGTGCCGGGCCACGACGGCGGCCTCACCGCGCTCGGGCAGCGCCCACAGCGTGGCGCCGTCGTCGTCGCCGTCCTCCTTCTCCCGGCCGGGATCGGCGTCCTCGCGACCGGACAGGAAGTACAGCGTCCCGTCGGGCCCGAACCGCGGCCCGGACTCCCCCTTCCCGGACCGCGTCAGCCGCCGCGCGTCCCGCTCCCCGGCGGGATCGATCTCCCACAGCCCGGACACGAACCGGGTGCTGTCAGCGCTGAGTTGCTGCACGGCGGCGATCAGCCGGGTGCCGTCGGCGGAGAGGGCCAGGGAGGTGACCCGGGGCTGCGCGAGGAAGGCGGACAGGTCATGGAAAACGGTCGGGCCGCTGGAGGTCTCAGGCATGCGGGCGATTCTGCCCGCCCGGCCCGCCCGGGGACAGGGGCCGTCCCCGGGCGGGCCGCCGGCTACGGCGCCGCGTTCACGCCGAACGCCCGCGTGACCGTCTGGGTGAGGGTGCTCCCGTCGGACGCCTCGACCGTCGCGCGCAGCGTCGCGAACGACGCCCCGGCCGGGGCGGTCACGTCGGCGTGCGCGGGCGAGGTGCCCGCCGCCGGCAGGATCCTCACCTGCTGCCAGGTGGCGCCGTCGTCCCAGCTGACCTGGAGCCGCAGGCTGTCGACGGCCGCGTCCGCGGCCCCCGGAGCCCGCTGCACCGCCACGTCCACGCGGGTCGTGGCGCCGGCCGCCGCACGGCCGTAGGAGTCCAGCTCGTACGGGGTGAAGCGCACCGCCGTCAGCGGCAGTACGGTGCCCTCGCCGTCGTCCGTCGCGGAGTCGAAGCCCCATACGGACGTCACGCGGGTGGAGTGCGCGGCGGTCGCCCGGTTGCGGACGACGTCGGCGGTGAGCGTGTAGCGGGCCGGCCCGGCGGGGACCGCGACGTTCTTGCCGATGAGGGCGGTGCTCCACGAGCCGAGCGCCGCCCCGTCACGGGCGAGCGTGACGGTGCCGGTGGCGCCCGCGTCGGTGCCGGTGCGGGTGCCGTCGCCGTCGACGAACCAGGGCGCCGCCATCATGGTCAGCGTGTCCCCGGTGCGGGTGAGCGGGGCGTACGGGAGCGCCGGGCCGACGACCGCGGCGGCCCAGTCCAGGCTGTCCTGGGCGTCCGGCCCGTACGTGCGGGGCGCGGTCGCGAGGGACTGGCCGCCCGCGACGTTGGCGCGGTCGGTCCAGACGCCGGGGGTGCGGTAGTCATGGACCTGCGAGGGGTAGCGCACCGACTGGTCGATGTTCACCGGCAGCAGCACCGGGTCGTACGGCGCGGCGGCGGTGGTGCCGGCCGCATCGGCGCCCTGGCCGTAGAACGCGACGTGCACGTCGGTCAGTTCGGCGCGCCTGACCGTGAGCGACGGGTCGGCGGGGACGCCGCCGCTCCAGCTCCGGGCCACGTGGTAGAAGAACGGGCTCGGCGCGGCCGACGAGGCGCCCGCCGCGGCCAGCACGGCGAAGGTGCGGTAGGTCGCGTCGGCGTCGGCGACCGGCGTCGCGTACACCGAGCCGGCGCCGACGGTCCCCGTGCCCACGACGCTCAGGGTGTACCAGCCGGTACCCACCGGCAGCGCGAGCGCGGCCTGCGTCATCACGGCCGCGGCCTTCTTGTCGCCGACGTCCGCGCGTACCGGGGCCGCGGTGCGCGCGTCCAGCGCGACGGACGCGTCGGCGTCGACGGTGACCGACGCGGCGGTCATCGCGGTGGCGCGGTCGGACCCGCTGCCGGAGATGATCGTCATGCCGGTCCAGTACTGGCCCTCGGGGACGTCAGCGGTGCCGGTGCCGGACGTCAGCCGGACCGGGTAGCGGTCACCGGTCCAGCGGTTGACCAGCAGGGCGGTGCCACTGGCGCCCTTGCCGTCGCGGCCGGTGGCCGTGACGGTCACCCGGTGCACGGGGATGGGGGTGTCGACCGCGAGGATCGTACGGGTGAGGGCCTCGCCGGCCCGGGAGGCGGTGAGCACCGCGGCCCACTGCCCGTGCGGCAGCAGGGAGCCCCGCGCCGTGACGACCGCCTGCGCGGTGCCGTGCGCGGGCACGGTCACGTGGTCCCGGTCGACGGAGAACTGCCCGGGGTTGCCGGACTGGCGGGCGGGCGACATCGGCCGCTCGATCGCCAGGTCGAGGGTCACGTCGGCGTCGGCGCTGTTGGTGAACGTGACGGTCTGCTCGCTCTCCTCGCCCGCGGTGTCGGCCCAGCCCGCCCGGGTGGTGAGGTTCACGGGAGAGACGTGCACGGTGCGCTCGACGGCGTCGCCCACGTCGACGCGGCCGGCGCCCTGCTGGTACGGGGAGAGGCCGGCGGTCGGCTCGGCGCTCTCCATCAGCGCGCCCTTGATCTGCTCGCCGGTCCAGTCCGGGTGCGCCTGCGCGACGAGCGCGGCGGCGCCCGCGACGTGCGGGGTCGCCATCGACGTACCGGACTTGGAGGTGTGTCCGCCGCCCATCCGGGCGGCGACGATGCTGACGCCGGGGGCGGTGATGTCGGGCTTGACGGCGTTGTCGGTGGGGCGGGGGCCCTGGCTGGAGAAGTAGGCGCGCTGGTCGTCGCGGTCCACGGCGCCGACGGCCATCGCGGCGTCCGCGATGGCGGGCGCCTCGACGGTGGAGGTGCCGTTCTCGCCGGAGTTGCCGGCGGCGACGACGAACAGGGTGCCGTCCTGGGCGGACAGCGCGTTGATCGCGTCGACGACCGGGTCGTCGCCCTCGGCCGGCCCGCCGAGGCTCATGCTCACCACCTTGGCGTGCGCGGTCCCGGCCGCCCACTCGACGCCCGCGAGCACGTCGGAGGTGACGCAGTTGCCGCCCGCGTCGCAGACCTTGCCGACCGCGAGGTCGGCGTCGGGGGCGACGCCGCGGTAGACGGCGTCGACGCCCGCGATGGTCGAGGCGACGTGCGTGCCGTGGCCGTTGTCGTCCTCGGCGCTGCCCGTGCCGGTGAAGTCGACGCTGGTGGAGACCCGTCCGGCCAGGTCCGGGTGGTCGGAGTCGTAGCCCGTGTCGAGGACGGCGACCGTGACGCCCTTGCCGGTGTAGCCGTCCGCCCACGCCTTCGGCGCGTTGATCTGCGGCACGCTCCGGTCGAGGCTGACCTTCATCCGGCCGTCCAGCCACAGCTTCGTGGCGCCGCCCGCGAGCGAACCGCTCCCGGTGAGCCGCTTCCAGGTGGCCGCGGCGGCGGCCGGGTCCTCGGGGTCGAGCGGGGTCATGCCGAGGCGGGTGAGCGAGCGGCCCGGCCGGGCGTCCGCCCCGGCGGCGGTACGCACCTTGCCCGCGGCGCCGGCGCCCTTGCCGTGCTGCACGATCACGTGGACGGCGGCGTCGCCTCCGTACCCGGCGTCCAGCAGCGCCCGTACGTCGAACAGCCGCGGATCGAGCCGCCCGGCGGCGAGCAGCGGCTCGGCGTCGGCCGGTACGACGCTGAGGTCGCCGGAGCCGACGGACGTGGTGGTGAAGGCCATGTCCGCGCGCCCCGGCGCGGGATGGACGGTGGTCGAGCGGATCGCCCGGCCGGCACGCTCGACGGTCACCGAGTCGCCGGTGGGCAGAGGCACGGTGACGGAGCTGGGGGCCGCGGCGGATGTGCCGCCCCCCTCGTCCGGGGACGCCGCGCGCGCGGTGACGGCGGCGGGTACGAGAGCGGCCACGACGGTGATCGCGGCCGCGAGGGATCTCAGTTGCACGAGGGAAACTCCTGGCCATACGGAGACGGATCGCCGGATGCTCCCACGGCCCGTACGCCCCAAACCGGCTGCTCCCGCGTCGTATTGACGACCTGACGTAATGCCGCCAGGGCGCGCGCGTTACGCCGGACAGCGCTCGATTGCAAGGGACATGTCATCTTCCGTTCCCCTCGTGTTCCCCCTAGGGTCCCTGCCTGAACTGCGCACTGTCCCTAGGGTTTTGACGGATGGGAGAGGGACGCATGGAAACAGCTGAGGCCGTACGGGCCCGCGGGGTCACCAAGTGCTTCGGTGACGTCGTCGCCCTCGACGGCATCGACCTCGACGTGGCACCCGGCCAGATCCACGGCCTGGTCGGACCCAACGGCGCCGGCAAGACGACGCTCCTCGGCCTCCTTCTGGGCCTCGCCGTCGCCGACAGCGGCAGCCTCGACATCCTCGGTACGCCGATGGGGCGGGCGCTCACCGCCCCCGACGGGGTCGCGGGCTTCGTGGACGGCCCCGGGCTCTACCCGTGGCTCACCGCCCGGCAGAACCTCGCCGCGCTGGCCTCGCTGCGCGGCCGCGACGGGCGGACCGCGGACATCGACGACGTCCTCGCCCAGGTCGGGCTCACCGACGTCGCCGACGACCGCACCCGCGGCTTCTCGCTCGGCATGCGCCAGCGGCTCGGGCTCGCGGCGGCCCTGCTCACCCGGCCGCGGCTGCTCGTACTGGACGAGCCGTCCAACGGACTCGACCCGGCCGGCAAGCGGCATGTGCACCAGGTCCTCACCCGGCTCGCGCAGGACGGGACCGGTGTCGTGCTCTCCAGCCACCGCATGGACGACGTCGAGTCGCTGTGCTCCGAGGTCACCATCCTGGCCACCGGACGCGTCGTCTTCTCCGGCCCGCTCGGCAAGCTCGCCGCCGAGAACCGCGAACTCGACTACCGGCTGCGCACCTCGAACCCCGAGGCCGCCCGCCGGCTGGCCGACGACACGGCCGGCATCCGCACCGCTGGCGACGGCGCGGCGCCGCACGACACCGAGGCCCTCGTCGTCCGCGCGCTGGTGCCCGCCCTCGACGAGCTGGTGGTGCGGCTCGTCCGGGAGGGCGTCGCCGTACGCGAGCTCACGCCCGTGGTGTCGCCGCTGGAGGCGGCGTTCCTCGAACTCACCGACCAGCAGGAGACCCGCCGATGACGGCCGTCCTCGCCCCTGACAACGTTGCCGGAGCCCCGCGCGTGCTGATGGTGCGCGGCTACCGCTTCGAACTGGTCAAGCTCGTCTCGCAGTGGCGGATCCGGCTCGTGCTCCTCGCCAGCTGGATCGTGCCGGCGCTCTTCGTCGCCGGGGTGAGCCAGCAGAGCTCGCTGCCCGTCGACACGCTCTTCGGCCGCTGGATGCACGCCACCGGCTGGGCCGGTTCGCTGGTCGTGCTCGGCTTCTCCGGCACCTGGGCGCTGCCGCTGCTGACCTCGCTGGTCGCCGGCGACGTGTTCGCCTCCGAGGACCGGCTCGGCACCTGGCGCCATCTGCTCGTGGCGGTCCGCTCGCCGCGGCGGATCTTCGCGGCGAAGGCCCTCGCCAGCCTCACCGTCATCCTGCTGCTCGTCGCCGGGCTGGCCGTCTCCGGCGTGGTGGGCGGACTGCTGGTGGTCGGCGACGAACCGCTGGTGGGCCTGGACGGGCATCTGCTGTCGCCGGGCGACGCGGCGGTGAACGTGCTGCTCGCCTGGGTCTGCGTGCTGGCCCCGACCCTGGCGCTCGCCGCCGTCGGACTGCTCGGATCCGTCACCCTCGGCCGGTCCCCGATGGGTCTGCTGCTGCCGGTGATCGTCGCCCTGGCGATGCAGCTCGCCCAGATGCTGCCGCTGCCGGTCGTGGTACGGCTCGCCCTGCCCGGGTACGCCTTCATCTCCTGGAACGGCCTGTTCGCCGACCCGGCGCAGCTCGGCCCGCTGCTGATCGGCATCGCGGTCAGCCTGGTCTGGGCCGTGGCCGCCACCGTGCTGGCGTATCTGCTCTTCCTGCGGCGGGACTTCACCAGCGCCGCCGACGACGGCGCCGGCCGGCGCGCCCTGGCCCTCGGGGCCGTGCCGCTGGCCGGGCTGCTCGCCGCCACGGTCGCCGTCGTCGCCGTCGCGACCCCGGCCACGGGCTCCGGCATCGAGCAGGAGAAGGTGCAGCGCTCTGTGGCCACCGCGTTCGCCCACCTCTACCGGATGCAGACAAAGCAGCTGCACCGGCCCGACGTCACCGAAGCGCAGCTGAGGGCCACCGCGGCCTGCAGCAAGGGCAACACCAGGAACGGCGCCGAGGGGGCGGGCAACGACTGGCGCTGCGTCGTCTCCTGGCACCTTCCCGGCATCGAGGCGGTCGGCCAGGCCATCTACCAGCTCGACATCACCCCGGACGGGCGGTTCATGGCCGACGGCGACGGCCCCAAGGAGGTCAACGGCTACTTCCTGGTCAGCACGCCCACCGGGGACACGGCCAACCCGCTCTGGCAGTTCGACGGCAACGTCGAGCTGCTCCACACCTCGCCGAAGGGATGATCCCCATGCAGGTAACACGCCGCCGCAGGCGTGTCCGAACCGGCCTCCCCGCTCTCCTGCGCGGACGCGCGGGCCGCCGGCTCCCGCTGGTCACCGCCGGTATCGCCGCGCTCGGGCTGATCGCGGCCGGTACCGCGCTGGCCCAGACGGAGCAGTTCGGCCAGGACCAGGTCGGCGAGGTCACGGCCCGCGGCCAGGTGGTCTCCAGCAACCAGTACATAGATCCCTACGGCGACCGGCTGGTCATCGACAACGGCAAGATCATGTCCTCCACGGTCAGCCCCGACGGCACCCACCTCGCCGCCTCGGTGACCGACGGCGGCCAGGCGCTGGCCGTCGTGGACCTCAGGGACTGGAAGGTGCAGCAGCTCGTCAGCGCCGGCGCGTCGTCGAACCCGCGCATCCGCACCAACAACGTGGGCCAGGAAGGCCCCACCTACTCCCCCGACGGCAGCCAGCTGTGGCTGGGCCAGCCCGACGGCTACACCCGCTTCACGGTGAACCCGGACGGCAGCGTCGCCAACCCCACGTACATCACCATCCCCGCCGTCGACGGCAAGCGCGCGCTGGTGGCCGAGCCGGTGTTCTCCGCCGACGGCTCCACCGTCTACGCCGCGGTCAACGGCCAGAACCGGGTGGTCTCCATCGACGCCGCGACCGGCGCCGTCACCCGCAGCTGGGACGTCGGCAACGCCCCGCGCGACATGGTGAGGACCGGCGGCAAGCTGTACGTCAGCAACGAGGGCGGCCGGCGCGCCCGGCCCGGCGACACCACGGTCAACTCCTACGGCACCCAGGTCCCGGCCGACCCGGTGACCGCGGCCACCACCACCGGCACGGTCAGCGTCATCGACCTGGCGGACCCGGACGCCGCCGTCGGCAGCATCGACGTCGGACTGCACCCGACGGCCCTGTACGCCAAGAAGGGCGCCCTGTTCGTCACCAACACGGCCACCAACGACGTGTCGGTCATCGACACCGCGAGCGACCAGGTCGTCCAGACCATCGCCACCCAGCCCTGGCCCGAGGCGTCGGTGGGCTACGAGCCCGACGCGGTGACGCTCACCGACGACGGCCGGCTGCTGGTGACGCTCGGCCGCGCCAACGCGATCGCCGTCTACCGCTACACCACCCCGCAGGAGCCGGTGAGCTACGTCGGCCTGCTGCCGACCGACTACTTCCCGGCGGAGATCACCACGGTCGGCGACGAGGTCGTGGTCTCCAACACCCGCGGCGTCGACGCCCGCCGCCCCAACGCCAGCGGCGCGCACGGCACCCACGACACGACGTCGAGCCTCACGCACTTCACGATGCCCGACGACAGCATGGTGAAGTCCTACACGGCCCGGGTCTTCCGGCAGAACGGCTGGACGGACGGTTCGGTGATCAAGGCCCAGGGCGAGGGCACCGCCGCCCCGGTGCCGGTCCCGACCCGGCTCGGCGACCCCTCGACGATCAAGTACGTCTTCCTGATCGTCAAGGAGAACCGGACGTACGACCAGGTCTTCGGCGACCGGGCGGACGGCAACGGCGACCCCTCGCTGGCGCAGTTCGGCGAGAACGTGACGCCCAACCAGCACGCCCTGGCCGAGCAGTTCGGCCTGTTCGACAACACGTACGACATCGGCACGAACTCGGCCGAGGGCCACAACTGGCTGATGCAGGCCGACAACCCGGAGTACACCGAGTCCACGGCGGGCGAGTACATCCGCAGCTACGACACCGAGGACGACGCGCTCGGCCACCAGCGGACCGGTTTCATCTGGACCGGCGCCGAGGCGGCCGGCAAGTCCGTGCGCAACTTCGGCGAGTTCCACCAGTTCCTCACCAAGCCGGCGGGCGCGACCTGGCAGAACCTGTACTGCGACACCCTGAACATGCGGGCCACCGGCCAGGACACGGTCTACCCGATGGTCTCGACCTCGCCGATCCCGTCGCTCAACGCGGTGTCGGTGCCGGGCTTCCCGAAGTACGACACCAGCGTCCCGGACATCTACCGCACCGAGATCTGGAAGCGTGACTTCGCGGCCAACGGGCCGGCGAACCTCAACATGTTCTGGCTCTCCAGCGACCACACCGGCGGCCCGCCCAACGCGGCGGCCCAGGTCGCCGACAACGACCTCGCGACCGGCCGGATCATCGACGAGATCTCCCACAGCAAGTACTGGAAGCAGTCGGCGGTCTTCGTCGTGGAGGACGACTCGCAGAACGGCCTCGACCACGTCGACGGCCACCGCGCCCCCGTACAGATCATCAGCCCCTGGGCCAAGCGCGGCGTCGTCGACAGCCGCTACTACTCGCAGATCAACATGATGCGGACCATCGAGCAGATCCTCGGGATCCACCCGATGAACCAGAAGGACAGCGCGGCCAGCCCCATGCGGGCGGCGTTCACCCAGAACGCGGACTACACCCCGTTCACGGCACGGCCCAACCGGACCGCGCTGACCAACGGCCTGGCCACCCCGCCCTCCTGCGGCCTGGACGTTCCGGCGCCGCAGAACCCGGCGGCGGCGCCCGTACCGTCGGCCGAGGTGCCGGCGGCCATGCAGGGCATCGCGGCCGAGTGGGCGCACTGGAAGACCAAGCAGCGGCTGTCCGGCCCGCACGCGGTGCCCGACTTCGCCAACCCCGCGCAGATGAACCACTTCACCTGGTACGACGCGCACGGCTGGAAGGTCCCGTACCCGGGCGAGGAGGAGATCTACGCACCCGATGACGTACCGGGCGCGTTCATCCCGTCGGCGGAGAACGACGGCTGACGCCCAGGACGCCCCCGTCCCGGGGGCGTCCTCGTCCGGGGGCGTCCCCTGCCCGGGGGGCGCCCCCGGATCTTGACACCCCTGCGCCCACCGCTAACCTGCGCTTGTCGCGGGGCAGTTGCGCATTCAACAGCGAAGGCCGGGTGGGCGGAAACGTGCAGGAGAACCAGGAGAGAATCGAGCGGGACGGCGTCAGCCTCGCGGTCCGCCGCAGCGGACAGGGCCCGACCGTCCTGCTGATCAACGGCACCGCGCCGCCGCTGTGGGGGGACCTCCCCGGTCTGCTCGCCGCCACGCACCACGTCGTCGCGTACGACCGGCGCTCCTTCGGCGACTCCCCGGCGCCGCCGCCTGCGACGGACGGCACCGCGACGCACGCCGAGGACGCGGCCGCGGTCCTCGCGAAGACGAGTTCCGGTCCCGCGCTGGTCGTCGGCTGGAGCATGGGCGCCGTGATCGCGCTCGAACTGGCCTGCAGGCACCCGGAGGCGGTGGCCGGACTGGTCCTCCTGGAGCCGCCGTTCCGCCCGCGGGAGCACCCCAGCCGCCCGATGCTGCGGGCGGTGGCGGGCGTCATCCCGCTCGCCCGGTTCGGCCGCCACGAGGCGGCCGCCGAGCGCTTCCTGCGCTGGGCGCTGGCCCGCCGAAACGGTTCCTCGGCGTATGCCGACGCCGGCCCCGAGTGGGCCTCGGAGGTACGCCGCCAGGGCCCCGCCATCGTCGCCGAGGTCGCCGCGGGCGAGAAGCTCGGCCTCGACGCGCTCGCGGCCCTCACGACGCCGGTGACGATCGTCGTGGGCGGCCAGAGCGACCGCATGTTCCCCGCGGCGGCCCGCACCCTGGCGGACACCATCCCCTCGGCCACCGTGACGGAGGTCCCGGAGAGCGGCCACGCCCTGCCGTTCGACGCGGCACCGGCGGTCGCCGACGCCGTACGGCGGCACGGCGCGGCGCCCGGATCCCACTGAGTCCTTCCGGGGGATGACCCCCGGACCCCCGGCCGGGAGGGCGCGGCCGGTCCGGTCCGCGCCCTCCGGGTACGTGCCGTCAGCGGTCGCGCCCGCGCGGCGCGGGCGGTCAGAGGTCGAACTCGTACGGCAGCAGGCCGACCGCGTAGCACGCCTCGCGGACCACGGCCTTCTCCTCCTCGCTGAACGTGCCGTCCGCGCCGCCGATGACGATGCCGATCTGGATCGTCGCCCGCGCCTCGACCGGCTTGTCCTTCGTCTTGCCGATCTCCTGGAGCACGGCCACCTTGCCGAAGTCGAAGTCCGCGGCGAGCTTCTCCAGGTTCGCGTCGTACTGCGCACGCAGTTCGTCGGCGGGGAAGTGCTGCAGGACCTCGTTCGTCGTGATCAGCTTGGCCACGCGCTGCCGCTCGGCGGGGTCGATCTTGCCGTCGGCGGCGGTGACCAGCGCGCACATCGCCATGCTGGCGTCGCGGAAGGCCGCGCCCTTGAGGTCGTTCTTCTTCGCGACGAGGTGCGCCTGTATCTTCGCGATGGACTCCTTGAGGACGTCCCACAGCGCCATGAGTTCTCCAGACAGTCGGGTCGAGGACCGGCCCACCCCGTCGGCGGCCCGATACCCCACAGTTCTGCGCAGCAGAGTAGAAACTAGCTGATGGAGGACGGATCCCGAGGGGTGGATCCGCCGCCGGTCCGCTCCGGGCGGCGCTCCGCCGGGGTCGCGGCGCCGGCCGGCGGTACGGCGCGAAACTGTTTCGGCCCGGCCGCCGAACCTTGTGGCCTATGCTCCCCTCATGCCTGACGACGAGGGGACCGGCCGGATCACCCTGGCCGAGGTGGCCAGACAGGCCGGCGTCTCGATATCGACCGTGTCGAAGGTCCTCAACGGCCGCCAGGACGTGGCGCCCCCGACGCGCATCAAGGTGGAGCGGCTGCTCGAGACCCACGCCTACCGGCGTACCACGCGGTCCTCCAACGAGGCCCCGCTGATCGAGATCGTCTTCCACGAGCTGGACAGCGTCTGGGCCCTGGAGCTGATCCGCGGCGTCGAGAACGTCGCCAAGGCCAACCACGCCAGCGTCGTCCTCACCGAGAGCGGCACCCGGCACTCGCCCGGCCCCGACTGGATCGACGGCGTGCTGCAGCGCCGGCCGCTCGGCGTGGTGCTGGTCTTCTCGGCGCTCCCCCAGCAGGTCAAGCACCAGCTCCGGGCCCGCTCCATCCCCTTCGTCATCGTCGATCCGGCCGGCGACCCGGATCCGGACGTGCCCTCCGTGGGCTCCGCCAACTGGTCCGGCGGACTCGCCGCGACGCGCCATCTGATCGACCTGGGACACCGGCGCATCGGCATCATCTCCGGCCCCGGGGACATGCTCTGCTCCCTGGCCCGCCTCGACGGCTACCGGTCGGCGATGGGCATGGCCGGCCTGCCGGCCGACCCCGGGCTGGTCCAGTTCGGCGACTTCCACGTGGAGGGCGGGTACGAGCGGGGGACGGCCATGCTGACCATGCCGGACCGGCCCACCGCGATCTTCGCGGGCAGCGATCTGCAGGCCCTCGGCGTGCTGGAGGCGGCCCGCGTCCTCGGGCTGCGGGTGCCGCACGACCTGTCCGTGGTCGGTTACGACGACGTCCAGCTCGCCCGCTGGTCGAGCCCCGCGCTGACCACCGTGCACCAGCCGCTGCGGCAGATGGCGGAGGAGGCGGTGCAGCTGCTGCTGCGGCTGCGGGCGGGCAGGCCCTCGGCGACCCGGCTGGAGCTGGCGACGAGCCTGGTCGTACGGAACAGCACCGCGCCGCCGCCCGCCGCCTGATCGACCGAATTTGTTTCGACCGCGCAACTCCATTGTTTCGGGGCCGAGTTTCGCCCAGGATCTGTCTCGCAGCCGACAACTCGCGTGACTGGGACTCACTGGGGAGTGGCGATGAGCCGGAACCACCCGTTCGATCCACCGCGAAGAGCCGTACTGGGAGCAGGAGCGGGCCTCAGCGCCGGTGCGCTGGGCCTGACGACTTTCGGCGCCGTACCGGCAGTTGCCGACAGCCGCGCGGCACCCGGGGCGACCGACGCCGCGGCGCCCGGGGTGACGGACCCCGGCGCGTACATCTCCTTCACCCCGCGCCCCGGCGCGTTCCCCCTGGCACGCTCCGGACGGGCGGCCCCCGTCCTGGTGGACGGCGCCGACCACCCCGGCGTCCTGCGTGTCGCGGGGGACCTGTGCGACGACGTCGAGCGCGTGACCGGCATCCGGCCGGTGCTGAGGAGGACCCGGGACGGGGCCGTACCCGCGGTGGGGCGTGAGGTCGTGCTGATCGGCACCCTGGGCCGCAGCCCGCTGATCGACCGGCTGGTGGCCGACGGCAGGCTGGACCCCGCCGGTGTCGCCGGCCGCTGGGAGACCTCGCTGCAGACGGTCGTCGAGCGGCCGCTGCCGGGCGTGGACCGCGCCTTCGTCATCGCGGGCAGCGATCCGCGGGGCACCATCTTCGGCGCGTACGACGTCAGTTACGGCATCGGCGTCTCGCCCTGGTACTGGTGGGACGACGTACCGCCCGCCCACCGCGACGCGCTGTACGCCGTGGCGGGCCGGCACACCCAGGGCACGCCGGCCGTGCGGTACCGCGGGATCTTCATCAACGACGAGAACCCGGCCCTCGGCACCTGGGCTCCGAGGTTCTTCGGCCCGGGCAAGGCCCCCGGCCACCCCGGCGGCTTCAACGCCGAGTTCTGGGCGAAGGTCTTCGAGGCCATGCTCCGGCTGAAGGCCAACTACCTCTGGCCCGCCGTGTGGGGCCGCGCGTTCGCCGAGGACGATCCGGAGAACCACGCCCGCGCCAAGGAGTACGGGATTGTCATGGGCACCTCCCACGAGGCCCCCATGATGCGCGGCATCGAGGAGTGGAACCGGCACGCCGTCCCCGCCGTCCGGGACGCCTCCGGGGCCGTCGTCACCCCCGGCCACGACCCCTACGGCGGCACCGGCGAGTGGTCCTTCCGGCGTAACGCCGAGGCGATCAGGGCGTACTGGCGCGACGGGATCCGCCGCATGGTGGAGCAGGACTTCGAGGGGGTGGTCACCCTCGGGATGCGCGGCAACGGCGACGTGAGCCTGCCGGACGGCGACGGGATCGAGCTGATGCGGGAGATCATCGCCGCCCAGCGGCAGATCCTCGCCGAGGAGACCGGCCGGGACCTGACGGACATCCCGCAGGTGTGGACGCTCTACAAGGAGGTCCAGCGCTACTGGGCCCGCGGTCTGCGCGCGCCGGAGGACGTCACCGTCGTCCTGTGCGACGACAACTGGGGCAACATCCGCAAGCACCCCGACCCGGCGGAGCCACCCCGCTCCGGCGGCTACGGCCTCTACTACCACTTCGACTACGTCGGCGCCGGCCGCAACTACAAGTGGGTCGACACCACGCCGCTGCCGAACCTCTGGGACCAGCTGCGCCAGGCCGTCGCGTACGGCAACCGCACCCTGTGGGTGGCCAACGTCGGGGACCTCAAGGGCAACGAGGTGCCCACCCAGTTCTTCCTGGACTACGCCTGGAACCCGGACCGCTGGGGCCTCGCCGACCTGCCCGACTGGGAGCGCCGGTACGCGGCGCGGAACTTCGGCGAGGCGCAGGCGTCGGCGATCGCCGCCGTCCTCGCCGAGTACGGCCGGCTGCAGTCGCTGCGCAAGCCCGAGCTGCTGAACCGGCGCATCACCCTCGACCCGGCGAAGGACCCGGCCACCGACCCGGCGGCCGTCGTGTACGACGACCGGGCGACACCGTTCTCCCTCGACCACCACCGTGAGCTGGAGCTCGTCACCGAGCGCTGGCAGGAGCTGGCCCGCCGGGCCCTCGGCATCGCCCGCAAGCTCCCGGCCGCGGCCCAGGACTCCTGGTTCCAGCTGGCCGGCTACGCGATCGCCGCCACCGCCAACGTCTACGCCCTGCGCGAGGCGGAGTTCACCAACCTGCGGTACGCCGCACAGGGGCGCGCCGCCACCAACGAGCGCGCGGCGCGCGCCGAGGCCTGCCTGGCGGAGGACTTCGCCCTCGCCGACCGCTTCAACACCCGGATCGCGGACGGCAAATGGCAGGGTTTCCAGACCCAGCCGCACATCGGGTACGGCGACGTCGCGCGCTACGGGCCCAACGCGCCGTGGCAGCAGCCCGAGCTGAACAACGTGGCGCTGCCCGACGAGATCTTCCCGGCCGTGCGCCGGATCGACGTACCCGAGGCGGCGGAGCTGGGCGTGGCGGTCGCCGGATCGGACGCCTGGTGGCCGGACACCGTAGGGGCCGCCCGGCTGCCGGTCCTCAGCCGGTACGGCACGGACCCGTACCTCGAGGTCTTCAACCGCGGCCGCACCCCCTTCGACTACCGGGTGGAGTCCTCCGCCCCATGGCTGCGCGTGGACCGCCCCAAGGGCCGCGTCACCCGCCAGCAGCGGATCACCGTGAGCGCCGACTGGCGCCGGGCCCCGGCCGACACCGCCGAGGCGACCCTGGTGGTGCACGGCGCCGGGACGAGCGTCACGGTCACCGTCGTCACCGAGAACCCCGACGTCACGGGCCTGCGCGGGTTCGTCGAGGCGGGCGGGTACGTGGCGATCGACGCCGAGCACGCCGACCGCACGGTGGGCGCCCCGGGCATCGGCTGGCAGCGCGTGGCGGGCGTCGGCCGCGCCGTCGCCGGCCTCACCCCGGTCCCCGTCACGGCGCCCGCGCAGCAGCCGGGCGGGCCGGCGCCGCAGCTGACGTACACGGTCAGCCTGCTCACCGGCGGACCCGTCACGCTCTGGGCGTACCTCTCGCCCCGCAACCCGGCCCTGGCGCACGCCGGACTGCGGTACGCCGTGTCCTTCGACGACGACGCGCCGCAGACGGTCGACATCGTCGCGGCCCTCGGTTCCGACGACGGGGTGATGAACCCGCAGTGGGCCCGTAACACCTCGGACAACGTCAGCAGGACCGCCACCCGGCACACCCTGACGGCGGGCGTGCACCTGCTCAGGTTCTGGATGGTCGACCCGACCGTCGTGGTGCAGCGGCTGCTGATCGACACCGGCGGTCTGCCGGACAGCTACCTCGGACCGCCGGAGAGCCACCGGCTGCGGTGAGCCCGGCGCGTTCGTCCCTTCCCTCGCGATCCCATCGAGTTGAGGAGCCCCAATGAGAACCCGTTACGCGCTCGTGGCGGCGTCCGCCGCCGTCCTGATGCTGGGTCCGGCCGTCCAGCCGGCCGCCGCCCACGACACCGGTACCCTGCGCGACCTCGCCGCCCGGCAGGACCTGCGGATCGGCACCGCCGTCGACCACTCCGCGCTGGGCGGCGACACGACGTACCGCGACACCCTGGCCCGCGAGTTCAACTCCGTCACGGCCGAGAACGTCATGAAGTGGGAGTCCGTCGAGCCGCAGCGCGGCGTCCACGACTTCACCCGGGCCGACGAGCTCGTGGCCTTCGCCCGGGCGCACGGCCAGGCCGTACGCGGGCACACCCTGCTGTGGCACAACCAGCTCCCCGGCTGGCTCACCGCGGGCGTCGCGGACGGCTCGATCGACGCGGCGGCGCTGCGCGGCATCCTGCGCGACCACATCACCGCCCAGGTCCGCCACTTCCGCGGCAAGGTCTACCAGTGGGACGTCGTCAACGAGGTCGTCGGCGACGACGGCAACCTGCGCGACACCCTGTTCCTGCGGCTGCTGGGCCCCGGCTACATCGCCGACGCGTTCCGCTGGGCGCACGCCGCGGACCCCGGGACGAAGCTCTACCTCAACGACTACAACGTGGAGGGCGTCAACGCGAAGTCCACGGCGTACTACGAACTCGCCCGCCGGCTGCGCGCCGAGGGCGTGCCGGTGCACGGCTTCGGGATCCAGGGGCATCTGGACATCCAGTACGGCTTCCCGGGCGACGTGCAGACGAACCTGGAGCGGTTCGCCCGGCTGGGGATGCAGACGTCGTTCACCGAGGTGGACGTGCGGATGACCCTGCCGGCCGACGACGCGAAGCTCGCCCGCCAGGCGCAGGACTACCGGCGGCTGCTCCAGACCTGCCTGAACGTGCGGCGCTGCACGTCGTTCACGGTGTGGGGCTACACGGACAAGTACTCGTGGGTGCCGGGGTTCTTCACGGGCCAGGGCGCGGCCAACCTGCTCGACGAGGACTTCGCCCCCAAGCCGGCGTACGACGCGGTCCGGGACGAACTCGCGTCGCGGGACTGACCGCCTGGTATTGGCACAATCGTTGCCCTTTCAGGGGCTTGACGGTCTGTTGGGCCGGTTCTACGTTCAGGCCACCAAATTTCTCGAACGCTGTCCGAGATTTCGGACGGTACGGGCCGAGCTCGCGGGAGGGGTCATGAAGAAGATCGATCCAGGCGTCGAAGAGGCGGTCGACACCCTCGGCCTCAACGGCCTCGCCAGACGGCGGCTGCTCAGCGGCGCCGGACTGGTGAGCGCCTCGGCCGCCGCCGCGGCGCTGCTGTCCGCCTGCTCGTCCGAGAACAAGAGCGACGACAAGTCGTCGGGCGACGGGGTGGGCGACTTCCCGAGGACACCGAAGTGGAGGTTCGTGTTCGTCAACCACGTCACGACGAACGCGTTCTTCACCCCGACCCAGTACGGCGCGTCGGACGCCTGCGCGCTGCTGGGCGCCTCGTTCCAGTGGACGGGCTCCAAGGGCGCCATCGTCCAGGAGATGGTCAGCGCCATGACCTCGGCCGTCTCCGCCAAGGCCGACGGCATCGGCGTCTGCGTCGTCGACGTCAACGCCTTCAAGGGGCCCGTCGACCGGTCCCTGGACGCCGGGATCCCCACCGTGTCGTACAACGCCGACGGCGCGCGGGGGAACCCGGGCACGAACCGGCTCTGCTACGTGGGGCAGGACCTCTACCAGTCCGGGTTCCAGATGGGTCAGCGCATCGTCTCGCTGATGCCGGACGGCGGGGACGCCGTCGGGTTCATCGCCACCCCGGGCGCGCTCAACATCCAGCCGCGTATCGACGGCGCCACCGACGCGATCAAGGCGTCCGGCAAGCCGATCAGCTTCACGTCGGTCGCCAGCGGCGCGGAGGTCCCCCAGGAGCTGTCGACCATCGACGCGTACGCCAACGGGCACAAGGACCTCAAGGGCATGTTCGCGGTCGACGCCGGCTCCACGGAGAGCGTCGGCAAGGTCATGAAGAAGTACGGCCTGAAGGCCAAGGGCGTGGTCGCGGGCGGCTTCGACATGAACCCGAACACGCTCACCGCGATCGAGGAGGGCGACCTCGACTTCACCATCGACCAGCAGCCCTATCTCCAGGGCTTCCTGACCGTGCTCTACCTGTGGATGTACCAGCTGTCGGGGGGCCTCGTGATCCCCAGCGTCACCGACACCGGTCTGCTGTTCGTGAACGAGTCCAACGTCGGTCCGTATCTGCGGAGCAAGACCCGGTTCGAGGGCTCCAGCACGAAGCAGCAGCTCGTCAAGCGCTCCGGACCCATCGCACACGCATGAGCAGCAGCGCCGTGCACGACACGACCGGCGGGGCGCCGGCCGCGGCCGGCGCCCCGCCGGGGCGGCGGGCCCGGCCCCAGCGGCGCGCCAACCACGCCCGCCGCGGCCGC
>NZ_JBFAXR010000147.1:0-19549 GCF_040680895.1 Streptomyces sp. NPDC051940
GCCGCCCAGGGGGCGGCACGGGCGGGCGCAGCGGCCCCGCGGGCGGGGCGCCCCCCGGGACCACCACAGCGCCTGGCCCCCGAGGGGTCAGACCAGCGACGGGAAGAAGAGCTTCAGTTCGCGGGCTGCCGACTCCTCGGAGTCGGAGGCGTGGATGAGGTTCTCGCGCACGATCGTGCCGAAGTCACCGCGGATGCTGCCCGGCGCCGCCGCGATCGGGTCCGTCGGACCCGCGAGCGTACGGAGCCCCTCGATGACCCGCTCACCCTCGACGACCAGCACGACGACCGGCCCGGACGACATGAACTCGACCAGCGGCTCGTAGAACGGCTTGCCGATGTGCTCGCCGTAGTGCTGCTCCAGCAGCCCGCGGTCCAGCGAGCGCAGCTCCAGCGCGACGAGCTGCCAGCCTGCCTTCCGCTCGATCCGGCCGATGATCTCGCCCACCAGTCCCCTCCTGACCGCGTCAGGCTTGAGGAGGACGAGGCTGCGCTGGCTCATGGTGACGGCTCCTGCGGTGTACGAAAGCTATGGGACGGTAACCGCACTTTACCCGGCCCGCCCCGTACCCCCGCCCACGGCCCCGCACCGGCGAAGCCGAAGCAGAGGAGGAGACGCGGATCAGGCCGGCGAGGCCGGCGAGGCCGCCCGCGCCGCCTTGATCGCGTCGACCTTCCGCCCGAAGTGCACGGACGTCCACCACAGCCCCGCGAAGCACGCGCCGAGGAAGAACATGAGCGGCACGAGCACCCCGGACGCGATGAGCGCCACCTGCAGCGCCCAGCCGACGGCGACGCCGCCGGGCCGCGCCAGCATCCCGCAGAGCAGCACGGACAGCGCCATGCCCGCCCCGCAGACCGCCCACAGCACCCCGTGGGAGACGTCGGTGGTCTGCATGGCGACCAGCCCGGCGAAACCGATGATGAAGAACTCGCCGATCAGCGTGCTCGCGCAAAGCGTGCGCATACGACTGTCACTCCCTGCCCAGCAGCAGCCGGGCCTCGCCGACCGTGATGACGGATCCGGTGACCAGCACTCCGGCCCCGGAGTACTCGCCTTCTTCCTCGGCCAGGGTAATGGCCGCCTCGAGCGCGTCGTCCAGCCGCGGCTCGACCTGCACGCGCTCCTCGCCGAAGACCTCGACGGCGAGCGCCGCGAGGGCGTCGACGTCCATGCCGCGGTGGGAGGTGTTCCGGGTGACGACGACCTCCGCGAGGACCGGCTCGAGGGCCTCGAGCAGCCCCCGTACGTCCTTGCCCTCGCTGACCCCGACGACGCCGACGAGCCGGCTGAAGCCGAACGCCTCCTGCACGGCGGCCGCCGCGGCCCGACCGCCGGCCGGATTGTGCGCGGCGTCGAGGATGACCGTCGGGCTGCGCCGTACGACCTCCATCCGGCCCGGCGAGACGACGGAGGCGAACGCGCGCCGCACGGTGTCGTTGTCCAGGGTCCGCGAGTGCGCCGAGCCGATGCCGAAGAACGCCTCGACCGCCGCCAGCGCCACGGCCGCGTTGTGCGCCATGTGCTCGCCGTGCAGCGGCAGGAAGACGTCCGGGTACTCGCCGCCGAGCCCGCGCAGGGTGAGCATCTGCCCGCCGACGGCGACCTCGCGGGTGAGCACGCCGAACTCCATGCCCTCGCGGGCGACGGTGGCGTCCACCTCGACGGCCCGCTTCAGCAGCACCTGCGCCGCGTCGACGGGCTGCTGGGCGAGGACGACGGTGGCGTCCTTCTTGATGATCCCGGCCTTCTCCACCGCGATCTCGCCGGGCGTGGTGCCGAGCCGGTCGGTGTGGTCCAGCGAGATGGGGGTGACGACGGCGACGGCGGCGTCGATGACGTTGGTCGCGTCCCAGCTGCCGCCCATGCCGACCTCGACGACGGCGACGTCCACCGGCGCGTCGGCGAAGGCGGCGTACGCCATGCCGGTGAGGAACTCGAAGAAGGACAGCCGGTGCTCCTGCTGCCCGTCGACCATGTCGACGTAGGGCTTGATGTCCTGGTACGTCTCGATGAACTTCTCGTACGAGATGGGCGCGCCGTCCAGGCTGATCCGCTCGGTGTACGACTGCACGTGCGGGCTGGTGTAGCGGCCGGTGCGCAGCTCGAAGGCGGTGAGCAGGGCCTCGATCATGCGGGCGGTCGAGGTCTTGCCGTTGGTGCCGGTGATGTGGATCGAGGGGTACGAGCGCTGCGGGTGCCCGAGGACGTCCATCAGCGTCTCGATCCGTACCAGCGACGGGTCGAGCTTGGTCTCCGGCCAGCGGGTGGCCAGCTCCGCCTCGATCTCCTTGAGGGCCTCGACGACCGCGGGGTCCGTGGGCCGGGCGGGGACCGGATCGCCCTGCGGCGTCCCGGCCTGGGTGCGCAGGGTGCGGCTGCCCGCCTCGATCACGGCGAGGTCGGGATCGCGCCGGGTCTCCTCCTCGACAAGCTCCGCGAACTCGTCGGGGGTGTCGTCCGGATCGGGACCTGCAGATTCTGGGCGTTCGCTCACACCCCCAGTCTACGGAGCCGCCGCGCTCCCGTTCGTCAGGCCCGGCACGTGAGACGCCGGCGCCTCAGCCGAGCCAGCCGCGCAGCCCCAGCCGCCCCCACAGCGCGCTCGCCGCGAAGGAGGCGGCGATGGCGGCGAGAGCCGTCACGCCGAGGGCGACGGCGGCCGCCGGGCCGCCCGGCGCCCGCTCGGCGACGGGCCTGACCAGCAGCATCACGAACAGCAGATGCACCAGATACGTCCCGAAGGACGCGTCCGACAGCCGCACCAGCGCCGCCCTGAGACGGGCCGGCACCCGCACCCCGGCCAGCGCGCCCACCACGGCGAGCGTCAGCGCCGCCACGGCCGGGCTGCCGTACGGGGCGGGGTTGCGCACGGTGAACTGGTATCCGGCGACGGCGAGCAGGGCGACGCCCACTCCGGCGGCCCACAGCGGGCGCGGCCCGAGCCGGCGGGCGCAGAGCAGGGCGGCGCCCGCCACGGCGTACCCCAGGGAGTACCGCGAGACGCTCCAGTGCCACGGCGGCAGGTTCAGCCCGCTGAGCGTCCTCGCGTCGCCCCACAGCGCCGGTGCCACGGCGAAGCCGGCGACCGCCAGCAGCGACCAGCGGGGCAGGGCGCGGCCCTTGACGACGAGGACGGCGACGCCGAGGAGCAGCACCAGGGGGACGTAGGTGTAGAGGTACCAGAGGTGGAAGGCCGGCTGGACGGATCCGGCGAGGGCCCGCACGGACTCCTTCCCGAGCCCGCCGTTCAGCGGCGGCCCGGACAGGTACTGCCAGACCAGATAGACCGCCGTCCAGACGGCCATCGGGCGCAGCACGCGTCCGACACGGCGCAGCAGCTGCCGCTCGTCGGCCACGGGCGCACCGGCCAGGGCCGCCCAGCCGGCCATGGCGAAGAACGCGGGGACGGCGAAGCGGCTCGCCGAGTCGCCGGCGATCCCGGCGGTGCGGTGGCCCGCGTGGAGGAACTCGGCGGAGGCGTGGCACAGGACGACGGCCGCCGTACAGACGACGCGCAGCAGGTCGATGTCGTACCGGCGGACCCGCGGCGGCGCTCCCGGCTCCGCGGCCGGGGCGGGCAGGGCGGTCGGGGTCGCGATGCGGGGCATGGGGGGTGCTCCTGGGTCGGCGTCCTGACGACGGGCAAAGGGTCAGGATCGCGCCCGGGGGTTACGGAACGGCCACCACGACGTGAACCACCCCCGGACGGAGGGCTTCCGTCCGGGGGTGGTCCGCGTCTGCCTGGTCTGCGGCGGCCCGCAGGGGGTCACGCGCCGGGCATGGCCTCCAACTGGGCCTGGATACGGGCGATGTCCGCGTCCGCCGCCGTCAGCCGGGTGCGGATCTTCTCCACCACCTGGTCCGGGGCCTTCGCCAGGAACGCCTCGTTGCCGAGCTTCGCCGTGGCCTGGGCCTTCTCCTTCTCGGCAGCGGCCAGGTCCTTCGCCAGCCGCTTGCGCTCCGCCGCGAAGTCGATGGCGCCCGACAGGTCGAGCGACACCTTCGCGCCCGCGACGGGCAGCGAGGCGGTCGGCGAGAAGCCGTCGCCCTCCGGCTGCAGCCGCAGCAGCTGCCGGATCGCGGCCTCGTGGGGCTCCAGGCCCGTACCGCCGAGCTCCAGCCGGGCCGGGACCCGCTGGCCGTCGTTCAGGCCCTGGTCCTTGCGGAAGCGGCGGACCTCGGTGACGACCTGCTGCAGCCTGGCGATCTCCGCCTCGGCGGCGGCGTCGCGGAAGCCGGAGTCGAGCGGCCAGTCGGCGATCACGAGGGACTCGCCGCCGGTGAGCGTCGTCCACAGCTGCTCGGTGACGAACGGCATCAGCGGGTGCAGCAGCCGCAGCGTCACGTCCAGGACCTCGCCGAGCACCCGGCGGGTGGCGGCGGCGCCCTCGCCGGCCAGCGCGGTCTTCGACAGCTCCAGGTACCAGGCGAAGACCTCGTCCCAGGCGAAGTGGTAGAGCAGGTCGGACAGCTTCGCGAACTGGAAGTCCTCGTACAGGGCGTCCACTTCGGCGACGACCGTGTTCAGCCGGGACAGGATCCACCGGTCGGTGGCCGACAGCTCGGCCGCGTCCGGCAGCGGGCCGTCGACGGTGGCCTCGCTGATCATCGCGAAGCGGGTCGCGTTCCAGACCTTGTTGGCGAAGTTGCGGGACGCCTTGACCCAGTCCTCGCCGATCGGCACGTCGACGCCCGGGTTGGCGCCGGAGGTCAGGGTGAAGCGCAGGGCGTCGGAGCCGTACTGGTCCATCCAGTCCAGCGGGTTGACCGCGTTGCCGAAGGACTTCGACATCTTCTTGCCGAACTGGTCGCGGACCATGCCGTGCAGGGCGATCGTCTTGAACGGGATCTCGCCGTCCATCGCGTACAGGCCGAACATCATCATCCGGGCGACCCAGAAGAAGAGGATGTCGTAGCCCGTGACCAGCACGGAGTTCGGATAGAACTTCTTCAGGCTCTCGGTCTGCTCCGGCCAGCCCAGCGTGGAGAACGGCCACAGACCGGACGAGAACCAGGTGTCCAGGACGTCCGTGTCCTGCCGCCAGCCCTCGCCGCTCGGCGGCTGCTCGTCGGGGCCGACGCAGACGACCTCGCCGTTCGGGCCGTACCAGACGGGGATGCGGTGGCCCCACCACAGCTGGCGCGAGATGCACCAGTCGTGGAGGTTGTCGACCCAGTCGAAGTAGCGCTTCTCCATCTCCTGCGGGTGGATCGTCACCCGGCCGTCGCGGACCGCGTCGCCGGCGGCCTTCGCGAGCGGGCCGACCTTGACCCACCACTGCATCGACAGCCGCGGCTCGATCGTGGTCTTGCAGCGCGAGCAGTGGCCCACGGAGTGGGTGTACGGGCGCTTCTCGGCGACGATCCGGCCCTCGGCGCGCAGCGCGGCGACGATCGCGGAGCGGGCCTCGAGGCGGTCCAGGCCCTGGAAGGGGCCGTGGGCGGTGATGACCGCGTGCTCGTCCATGACGGCGAGCATCGGCAGGTTGTGGCGGCGGCCGATCTCGAAGTCGTTCGGGTCGTGGGCCGGGGTGACCTTGACGGCACCGGTGCCGAACTCCGGGTCGACGTGGGCGTCGGCGACGACGGGGATGCGGCGGCCGGTGAGCGGCAGCTCGATCTCGGTGCCGACCAGGTGCCTGTAGCGCTCGTCGTCGGGGTGCACGGCCACGGCGGTGTCGCCGAGCATCGTCTCGGCGCGGGTCGTGGCCACGACGATCGCGCTGTCGCCCTCCCCGTACCGGATGGAGACGAGCTCGCCGTCGTCGTCCTGGTACTCCACCTCGATGTCGGAGATCGCGGTGAGGCAGCGCGGGCACCAGTTGATGATGCGCTCGGCGCGGTAGATCAGCTCGTCGTCGTAGAGCCGCTTGAAGATCGTCTGGACGGCCTTGGACAGGCCCTCGTCCATGGTGAAGCGCTCACGGTCCCAGTCGACGCCGTCGCCGAGGCGGCGCATCTGGCCGGAGATCTGGCCACCGGACTCGCCCTTCCACTGCCAGACGCGCTCGACGAACGCCTCACGGCCGAGGTCGTGGCGGGACTTGCCCTCCTTGCCGAGCTCGCGCTCGACGACGTTCTGCGTCGCGATGCCGGCGTGGTCCATGCCGGGCTGCCACAGCGCCTCGTACCCCTGCATCCGCTTGCGCCGGGTGAGGGCGTCGATCAGCGTGTGCTCGAAGGCGTGGCCGAGGTGCAGGCTGCCGGTGACGTTCGGCGGGGGGATGACGATCGTGTACGGCTCTTTACCGCTGCCGGCGTCGGCCTTGAAGTAACCACGCTCCACCCAGCGCTCGTACAGCGGGCCCTCTACCTCGGAGGGCGTGTACTGCGTGGGGAGCTCTGCGGCTGTCTGGGGCTTCGGCTGCGTCTGGTCACTCACGCGGCACAGTGTACGGGCCGTGAGCCCCGTGCTACGAACCGGCCGAACCCCTGTTCAACGGGGTGTCGGTGCGGCATGATGCGGCGATCTTGACGCTTGTGGGGAGGGGTTCGGGATGGGGGGCGAGACGCGGCCGGCGCTGTCGGAGGCCGGGGACGCGGAAGGCGGCACGCCCGGGCGCCGCCGGTGGACGCGGCGCCACACGGTGGTGGCGGCGGCCGTCGCGGTGGCCCTGGCGGGGGCCGCGGTATGGGCGGGCGGGTGGTGGGGTCACCCCGCCGGGTATCGGCTGGCCGCCACGGAGCGGATCGGGGACTACCGGCTGGGGAGCTCGGACACGCGCGCGCAGCTGCTGAAGGACCTGCCGCGGGCCCTGAAGCGGGTCGAGGATCCCCATCTGCTGGGCGCGACGTACGTCCGCACGGACGTGTCGGTGACGGACCCGAACAGGATGGTGGCCGTCTACGCGGCATGGGGTGGCGTCGCGGACCCCCGCAAGGCGGTCGACGAGACGTGGCGCGCGCTCGAGGAGTACCCCGGCATGGTGCGCGAACCGATCCGCGCCGATGAGTTCCGGCCGGACGGGCTCGACGGCGCCGTCCTGGAATGCGCCCGCCTCTCGGTGATGGCCGACACGGTCACCCCCGCCTGCGTGTGGGCGGACGGCGACTCCCTCGCGGTGGTGATGCCCGGCACCGGGGACGATCTGGACGTACACGCGGGCGTCACCGCCACCATCCGGGCCGGGATGCGGGTCGAGGCGGGATGAGCACGGGCACCCGCATCGAGGTCATCGGCGCCGAGCCGTGGGCGGTGCCGCGGCCGTCGCGGCGGGTGGCTGCCCTCGGGGTCGTCGTCGTGCTTGTCGCCGCCGGTGTGGGGCTCAGCCTGTGGCGCGACCGCGACGTGCGGTACGAGGTGCGGGCCGTCGAGCGGATCGGGCGGGACTACCGGAAGGTCAGTGACCGGCCCGGGGAGGCGTTCCTCGCGCTGCCGGAGGGCGCCCTGCGCGGGCCCGGGGTGCGGGCGGCGCGCGGGTTCAACGTGGACTACGCCGCACAGGACGCCGGCGCGGGGCGCCCGCGGGGCGCGCTGGTCGTCGACGCCGCGTGGGGCGACGTCCCTGACCCCGGGGCGGCCGTCGACGCCGCGCTCGCCCGCGTCGAGGCGATACCGGGTTACACGCTCGGCCCGGCCCGCCGCACCGCGCCCGCCCCCGAGGGCACCGTGCTGCGGTGCGCGCCCGTGCACACCGGCGGCCGGGACACGACGGCGTGCGCCTGGGCCGACCGCGACACCGTGGGCGTGCTGCTGGGGCCGGGGCCCGCCGAGGCCCTCCGCATCCGCGGCGCCCTGCGGGTGGAGGGCGGCTGAGCCCGCTCCACAACCCCCCGCCGTTTGCAACGAATTGACGTGCGAAACGGCGCAGTCGTGCCACAGAACTTACGGCCCTCCTGACCACGACCCGGCCCGATCCGACAGTATGTGCGGGGTAAGCAGTCGTACGAGGGGACCGACATGAGCTACAACCAGCCACCGCCCGGACCGTACGGGGACGGTCAGCAGGGGCCTTACGGACAGCAGCCCGGTCCCTACGGCGGCCAGCCCCAGCAGGGGGGTTACGGCCAGCCGCAGCCGCAGCAGCCCTACAACGCGCCCACCCAGCCGGCGTACGGCTACCCGGGCCCGCAGCAGGACCAGTACGGCCAGCAGGGCGGCTACGGCCAGCCGCAGCAGGGCGGTTACCAGCAGCCGCAGTACGGCGGCCAGCCCCAACAGCCCTACGGCCAGCCGTCGTACGGCCAGCAGCCGCCGACCATGCCGCCGCAGACACCCGGCTCCGGCTCCGGCGGCAACGGCAAGACGATCGGCATCGTGGTCGCCGCGGTACTCGCGGTCGTCCTGATCGCCGGCGGCGTCTTCCTCTTCACCAACTCCGACGACGACGGCGGAGGCGGCGGCGGCAAGAACGACAAGGGCAACTCGGCCGCAGGCGGCGGCAAGCAGCAGGAGGAGACCAAGAAGTACAAGCTCACCGCCCCCCAGACCGTGGTGAGCGACTGGACCAAGGACGCCGCCAAGTCGAACGACGCCGCCCTGGAGCAGGAGGAGATCGACAACCTCAAGGAGCTCGGCGTCACCACCGACGGCAAGGTCAGCGCCGCCTACAAGGACGGCACGTCGAGCAACGCCAAGATCATGCAGTTCTCCGGCGTCTACGGCACCGTCGAGGACCCGGAGAAGGCCGTGGACGGCGCCTTCGAGAAGCTCACCAAGGACGCGGCCGACAGCGCCACCTCGACGGACAAGGCCGAGCCGGTCGGCAGCCCGCAGGCCTTCGAGCCCGCCGGCCTGGACGACGGCGCCGTGATGAAGTGCGTGAGCGTGAAGTACACCAGCACGAGCGGCAGCAAGGAGCTCAGCTTCGAGTTCCCGACCTGCGTCTGGGCGGACGCCAGCACGGTCGGCTACGTCGCCATCACCGATCCGAGCGCGGTCCTGACCGGCGGCACCACGATGGAGCTCAGCAAGGCCGCGGACATCAGCGCCGCCCTGCGCAAGGACACCCGCGTGGCGCTCTGAGCCGCGGCGCACCCCGCACGGCAGGGCGGACGCACCCCGCCCCGGCATACGACGGAGGGCCACCCGGACACCCGGGTGGCCCTCCGTCGTAAGTCCGCCGGCGCGCTACGCGCTCTTCTCGTGCCGGGGCCCGCTCTGCTCCCCCACCCGCGAGCGCGGGACGAGGGTCGGGTTGACGTTGGAGTGGACGACGTCCGCGGTGATGACGACGCGGGCCACGTCCTTGCGGGAGGGCACCTCGTACATCACCGACATCAGGACCTCTTCCATGATCGCGCGCAGTCCGCGCGCCCCCGTGCCGCGCAGGATCGCCTGGTCGGCGATTGCCTCCAGGGCCGGGCGGTCGAAGTCCAGCTCGACGCCGTCGAGCTCGAAGAGCCGCTGGTACTGCTTGACCAGCGCGTTGCGCGGCTCGATCAGGATCTGCAGCAGGGCGTCCCGGTCGAGGTTGTGCACCGAGGTGATGACGGGGAGGCGGCCGATGAACTCCGGGATCATCCCGAACTTCACCAGGTCCTCCGGCATGACCTCGCGGAACTGGTCGGAGGCGTCCACCTCGCGCTTGGAGCGGATGGTCGCCCCGAAGCCGATGCCCTTGGCGCCCGCCCGCGACTCGATGATCTTCTCCAGTCCGGCGAAGGCGCCGCCCACGATGAACAGCACGTTCGTCGTGTCGATCTGGATGAACTCCTGGTGCGGGTGCTTGCGCCCGCCCTGCGGCGGTACGGAGGCGGTGGTGCCCTCCAGGATCTTCAGCAGGGCCTGCTGCACGCCCTCGCCGGAGACGTCGCGCGTGATCGACGGGTTCTCGCTCTTGCGGGCGACCTTGTCGATCTCGTCGATGTAGATGATGCCGGTCTCGGCCTTCTTGACGTCGTAGTCGGCGGCCTGGATCAGCTTCAGCAGGATGTTCTCGACGTCCTCGCCGACATAGCCGGCCTCGGTCAGCGCCGTGGCGTCGGCGATCGCGAAGGGGACGTTCAGCATCCGGGCCAGGGTCTGGGCGAGGAGGGTCTTGCCGGAGCCGGTGGGACCGAGGAGCAGGATGTTCGACTTGGCGAGCTCGATGCCGTCCTCACGGCTGTTCGCGCCGCCGTTCTCGCCGGCCTGCACCCGCTTGTAGTGGTTGTACACGGCGACGGAGAGGGCCTTCTTCGCGGCCTCCTGGCCGACGACGTACCCCTCGAGGAACTCGTAGATCTCGCGGGGCTTGGGGAGCTCCTCCCAGCGCACCTCGGAGGTCTCGGCGAGCTCCTCCTCGATGATCTCGTTGCAGAGGTCGATGCACTCGTCGCAGATGTACACGCCGGGACCCGCGATGAGCTTCTTCACCTGCTTCTGGCTCTTTCCGCAGAACGAGCACTTGAGCAGGTCGCCGCCGTCACCAATGCGTGCCACGAGGTATTTCCCCTTCGCCATGCGTTCCGTCTGGATCTGTGAGGTTCGTTCGACGGAACCTGGTTGCGTATCGACGGTACCTTGCCGGAACCCCCGAACGGCCCCCCTTGGACCGAACTCACTTGGTCGTGAGGGTCACAGGGGGGCCGTCATGGTATGCGATCCACCCGCGCCGCGAGGGCCGGTCGGCCGTGTCCGGCCGTGAGCGGGGCGTCAGCCGCCCAGCGTGACCGCGCTCTTGCGGGTCGAGACGATCTGGTCGATCAGCCCGTACTCCAGGGCCTCCTCGGCCGTGAGGATCTTGTCGCGCTCGATGTCGTCGCGGATCTTCTCGATCTGCTGGGAGGAGTGCTTGGCGAGCATCTCCTCCAGCAGGGCGCGCATCCGCAGGATCTCGTTCGCGGCGATCTCCAGGTCCGAGACCTGGCCGCGGCCGGTCTGGCCGGACGGCTGGTGGATCAGGATCCGGGCGTTCGGCAGGGCCATCCGCTTGCCCTTGGTGCCGGCGGCGAGCAGGACCGCGGCGGCGGAGGCCGCCTGGCCCATGCAGACCGTCTGGATGTCGGGCTTCACGAACTGCATCGTGTCGTAGATCGCCGTCAGCGCCGTGAAGTCACCGCCCGGGCTGTTGATGTAGACCGAGATGTCGCGGTCCGGGTCCATCGACTCCAGGCACAGCAGCTGCGCCATGACGTCGTTGGCGGAGGTGTCGTCGATCGGCGCGCCGAGGAAGATGACGCGCTCCTCGAAGAGCTTGGCGTACGGGTCGTACTCCCGGATGCCCTGCGAGGTGCGCTCGACGAAGCGCGGGATCATGTAGCGGGCCTCGGCGGCCAGGCCGCCCCGGCCCTCGGCCTGATAGCGGTCGTAGATACCGCGGGGGAAGTTCTGCATCGTGGTGTTCCGTCCGTGAGAGCTGGGGGTGTGAACCGCGGAAGGCGGGCGTCAGGCGCCGGTGCCGCCGCCGCCCGGGACCGACGAGGCGGAGGAGATGACCTCGTCGATCAGGCCGTACTCCTTGGCCTCCAGCGCGGAGAACCAGCGGTCGCGGTCGGAGTCGTGGGTGACCTGCTCGACGGTCTGACCCGTGTGGAAGGAGGTCAGCTCCGCCATCTTCTTCTTCGTACGCAGCAGCTGCTCGGCGTGGATCTTGATGTCCGTGGCCGAACCGGCCAGACCGGCGGACGGCTGGTGGATCAGGATCTCGGCGTTGGGGAGCGCGAAGCGCTTGCCCGGGGTGCCGGCGCTCAGCAGGAACTGGCCCATCGAGGCGGCCATGCCCATCGCGATCGTCACGACGTCGTTCTTGATGAACTGCATCGTGTCGTAGATCGCCATACCGGCGGTGATGGAACCGCCCGGGCTGTTGATGTAGAGGTTGATGTCCTTGTCCGGGTCGGCCGCGAGCAGCAGCAGCTGCGCCGTGATCCTGTTGGCGATGTCGTCGTCGACCTGCTGGCCGAGGAAGATGATCCGCTCGTTGAGCAGCCGGTTGTAGACCTGGTCGCCGAGGCCGCCGAAGGCCGGCTCGCCCGCACCGGAAAGCATCGGGTTCGTCACGTTCCACCTGCTCGCTTAGTCCGACGGCCGCACGGGCCGTCCTACGTATTCGCTACCTTGCTATGGACCCTAACGCGCGGCCCTGCGGCCGCCATCCCGGTTCCCGAACTGTTCGCTGTGAGCGCAGGCGGGCCCGGGGGGCCCGGGGATGGGGGGCAGGGACGGACTCCGTCCGCGCGTGCGCGTGTCCGTGGACGGGGGGCGGGAGCGCCTTTTCAGCCCGTCCGGCGTTTGAGGACGAGCGCCGAAGGCGCGATGCGGGCGCAGCCCGCAATCCAGCCCGTCCGGCGTCTGAGGACGAGCGCCGAAGGCGCGACCGCGGGCGCAGCCCGCGAAGGGGGCCCGGGGGCGAAGCCCCCGCAGCGCGAGGTGACCGCGACCGACCGGGGGGTCTGGGGGCGCAGCCCCCAGGAAGCGCGACCGGAAACGCCCGCGGGGCCCCACCACGCAGCCGCGCAGCGAGACCCCGCAGGGAGGTGTACGAGAGGATCAGTCCTCGGTCGTCGCACCCTCGGCGTCAGCCGAGACCGTCTCCGCGGTCTCGTCCTCGTCGTCGAGGTCCACGACCTCACCGTTGGCGTCCTTCACCGTGGCCGCCTCGACCACGATCGCCAGCGCCTTGCCACGCGCGACCTCGCCCACGAGGACCGGCACCTGGCCGCCCTCGACGACGGCCTGCGCGAACTGGTCCGGGGACATGCCGGAGGAGGCGGCGCGGCGCATGAGGTGCTCGGTGAGCTCCTCCTGCCCGACGTTCACCTTCTCCTTGGCGACGAGCTCGTCGAGGATGAACTGGGTCTTGATGCCCTTGACGGCCTGCTCGCGCAGGTCCGCGTCGAACTCCTCGGCGGTCTTCTCCTGGACCTTGAGGTAGCCCTCGAGGTCGAGGCCCATCTGCGCCAGCTGGTGGTGCTCCAGGTTGTGCTTGCGGGTGCCGATCTCGTCCTCGAGCAGCTTCTCGGGGACGGGGACCTCGATCAGCTCGATGAGCTTGTCGAGGACCTTCTCCTGCGCCTGCGTGGCCTGGTCGTACTTCTTCATCTGGGCCAGTCGCTTCTCGCTGTCGGCCTTCAGCTCGTCCAGGGTGTCGAACTCGGACGCCAGCTGGGCGAACTCGTCGTCCAGCTCGGGCAGGGCCTTCTCGGCGACGGCGGTCACCTTGACGGTGATCTCCGCCTCCTGGCCGGCCGCGGTGCCGCCCTTGAGCTCGGAGGTGAAGGTGGCCTCGCCGCCGGCCTCCAGGCCGGTGACGGCGGCGTCGATGCCGTCCAGCAGCTCGCCGGAGCCGATGGTGTACGACACGCCCTCGGCGACGCCGTCGGGGAGGACCTCGCCGTCGACCTTGGCCTCGAGGTCGACGGTGACGACGTCACCCTCGGCCGCGGCCCGCTCGACGGGGTTGGTGGAGGCGAAGCGCTCGCGCAGCTGCTCGACGGACTTCTCGATGTCCTCGGCGGTCACCTCGACGGCGTCGACCTCGACCTCGATGCCGGAGAAGTCCTCCGGGAGCTCCAGCGTCGGGCGGATGTCGACCTCGGCGGTGAAGGACAGCAGCTCGTTGTCCTTCAGCTCCTTGATGTCGACCTCGGGCTGGCCCAGCGGGTTGAGGTCACCCTCCTGGATCGCCTCGTTGTAGAACTTCGGAAGAGCGTCGTTGATGGCCTCTTCCAGCACGGCGCCCCGGCCGAACCGCTGGTCGATGACGCGCGCCGGGATCTTGCCCTTGCGGAAGCCCGGCACGGTGACCTGCTGGTTGATCTTCTTGTACGCCGCGTCGAGGCTGGGCTTGAGCTCCTCGAAGGGCACCTCGACAGTGAGCCGAACCCGGGTCGGGTTCAGGGTCTCCACGGCGCTCTTCACGGTTCGGTCTCCTTGGGGGCTGACTGCTGTGGGGTTTCGCTTGGGACTCTCTGTCACGGCCCGCACACCTGGCACGGCGCATCCGGCTCGCCCGAGAGGCGCTGCCCGTCATCTTTCTGTCCGCGCGCGTACGGCGGACACACAGGAGCGCAGCTTGCATAGTACCGGCAGCGGCGGGAGACGCCGAAACGCGTGCCTCGTGAGGAAAGTCTCCGAGGGGGGTCACCGTTGACTGCCGACGTGGTCGGGGTGGCCGGATTCGAACCGACGACCTTCCGCTCCCAAAGCGGACGCGCTACCAAGCTGCGCCACACCCCGTAGGTGCGGCAGTAGATTACATGGCGGCCGCCCCGCTCCGCGCCGGAATACCCCAGCCCCGGCGCAGTGTGCGAGAACCCCCCGCGACCCGCTACGATGCCCACCGTGCCGCGATCGTGCAGCGGCCACGCGGGCGTAGCTCAATGGTAGAGCCCCAGTCTTCCAAACTGGCTACGCGGGTTCGATTCCCGTCGCCCGCTCAGAGACGGCTAGGCCCCAGCTCAGCGACATGATCGCCAGGCTGGGGCCTAGATCGTTCCGGGGTTGTGTTCTGCCTCGCGTGCCAGATTCGTGCCAGATCCACGAAGACGTCGTTTCTCCTGGCTGAGGCTTGCGCCGGGGTCCGACCAGGTGGGTGTCAGTGGGATGTGAGAGTCTCCGGGGCATGAGTTACGACCTTGCTGTATGGGAAGGCAAGAGGCCGGCGGACGACAAGACCGCTGGCCAGGTCTTCAGCGATCTATACGACCGCTACATCGACGGCAAGGCGGATGAGCCTCCGTCCGAGCGCATTGCGGCTTACGTGCACGTGCTGCTTGAGCGGTGGTGCGACATCACCGAGGATGACGAGGACACCTCGCCTTGGTCCACCGGTCCGTTGATTGGTGAAGCCAGGGGTCCGCTGATCTACTTCGCCATGCGATGGAGCATGGCCGAGGAGGCGTCGGCCTACGCGGCGGCGGTCGCGGAGTCCATGGGGTTGGTCTGCTTCGACGTACAGCAGGACCGACTCAGGCCGTAAGCAAGGCCGCCAGTCAGGGGTAGCCAATCACCCCTAAGAATCTTGGTCGCGCTGCTCCTCGATCAGCTTGTTCAGGGCATCCCGGATGAGCCGCTCACGCTCGGACGCCGCGTGCTGGTAGATGAGTGCTGCGCGCATTGTGCTGTGCCCCATCCGGGCCATGAGTTCCCTGGTGCTCGCGCCGGCGGCAGCGGCGAGGGTGTTGCTCGTATGCCGGAGGTCGTGGAAGCGCAGGCCCCTGATCCCGGCTTCCGCGCAGGCAGCACGCCACACCCGGTTGAAGTGGTTGCGTCGAGGCGTAGCCCGCTGCGCGCCGATGAACACGCGCCCGTCCGCGCCGTGCTCCGCGTACTTCTCCAGGTGGGCGGTGATCTCGTCCAGCAGCACGGCGGGGATGCCCACGGTCCGGCGGCCGGCGTCGCTCTTCGGGGCCTTGACCAGGCGCGTACCGTCCTGCAGTTCGGTCACTGCGCGCCGGACCCGGATGGTTGCCGCCCGCGTGTCGATGTCCCGGCGGTGCAGGCCGATCAGCTCGCCCCAGCGCAGGCCGCAGAAACCAGCGAGCAGCACGAGTAGTCTGTACCGGGGATTGATCGCCCCGGCGATCGCGTACACCTCCCCCACCGTGGCGGTTGGCCGCTCCGGGGTGGGCACCGAGCTTGCCCCCTTGATCCGGCAGGGGTTCTGGCGCCTCAGCCCGTCCTCGACCGCGGTGGCCAGGACAGCGCGCAGCAGGGCGTACGCCTTGGCCACGGTCGGGGCCCCGACGCCGGATTCCAGCCGCTCTGCCCGCCAGGACCGGACCGCGCCGGCCGTGATGTCCGCGACGGCCACGGCCCCGAAGGTCGGATCGAGGTGATGCTTCAGCAGTGACCGGTACAGGTCCGCAGTCCGAGGTGACAGCCCGCGCTCTTTGATCCACTTCAGCGCGTACGGCCCGAAGTGAACCTTCCCCAGCTCGGGATCAATCCAGTCGCCCCGGCGGATCTCGCTCTGCTGTTCGGCAAGCCATTCGTCCGCTTCCTTCTTGGTCGGGAACGTCTTCGGCGCAGGCCGCATCCGGGCGTCGGGCGCGAGGTACCGGGCCTGATAGCGCCCGGACGGCATCTTGCGGATGCTGCCGAACTGCCGCTTCCTCCGGGCCATCAGGCAGCCCTCCCGAAGCGGACGCTGCGGGCATCTCGCGGCTGGACAGTCCCCGCGAGGATGAACGCGTCCAGCGCGCTCTCGGGGATGCGTACGTGCGTGCCGAGCTTCACGTAGGTGATGCGACGTTCTTCGATCAGCCGCCGCGGGAACCTCTCCGTCGTCCCGAGCCGTTCCGCAGCCTCAGCCACGGTCATCAAGCGGTCTGCCATGCCTGTTCTCCTTCCTGGTATCGGATGTCCGCGAGGGCTTCGCGGGCGGTTTCGCGGTTGAGCTGGATGTCGCGGGCAACCCCCGCGGCAAGAGCGGATTCGCCGGGGGTGTGGCCGTGGCCGGCGTAGGCCCAGTGGTTCAGCACGAGCACGGTGTCCGGCTCGATCTCGCCGAGGCCGAGGGCTTCTCGCTGCTGGGCCGCGCGGTAGTCCGCCCGGGTCTGTCGCAGCGCGCCGAGGGTGGTGGAGTAGTGGCGGGACTTGGTGGAGAAGTGGCCGCGGAAGCCGAGCATGTGAGCCCAGGCCCACAGCCGCCGCTCGGGGTAGAGCGTGTCGAGGTGCCAGCACGCTTCGATCAGGCGCCGGGGGTGGTCGTCGAGGCCGAGGACGTCGAGGGCTTCGAGGCTGCCGATCGGGCGGTCCACGGTGCCCGTGGTTTCCGCCGCCTTGGTGGCGTACTTCCCGACGTACGCGGCGATCGCGCCCTCGGTGATCTCGGTGCCGCCCTCGAAGGCCCGGATCGGGCGGACGTCGAAGACACGGCCCCAGCGCAGGACCCGGTGCGGCTGGTCGGCGACGGCCGGGACGGTGACGGACGTGTAGGCGTGGCGCAGGGCCGCACCGATCGCGTCGGTGAGCAGGGTGGTGGTGGCCCAGGCCGGCGGGGGTGCGTCGGGGCCGTCCGGTCCGTCGAGGCGGATCACCGCGTGGAAGTGGACCGCGCCCCGGCGCTGGAACTCCGCGACCTTGCCGTACGACAGCCGGGCGACGTCGGCCAGCGCGCGCTGGGACAGCCCTGCCCGTGCTGCGATCTCGCGGCGCAGCCGTTTGGCGAAGCGGTCCCACAGCTGTCCGGCATGGTTGTTGAACAGCACCGCGCCGGTGTAGTCGTACGCGGCGGGATCGAGCGGGGTGCCGAGTACGGGGTCGCTGTCCCGGTGCCGGGCGCCGCACCCACAGGCGCCGCGATCGGGCCGGTTGTGGACCGGGCCGAACGAGGGGGCGGTGAGGGTGAGGAACACCCGGGGGTGGTCGCGCACCGTTTCGGGGATGTTCTTGCCGGGGTCGCCGCACAGGCCGGAGCGGATCAGGTGGTAGGTGTCACCGGCGTACAGCCATGCGCACGGCTCGCAGCGGGAGGCGCGGCGGTTGCCGCAGGCGATGCGCAGCCGGCCGCCCGGTTCGTGTTCGGTGGTGTAGTGATGCAGGACCTCCCCGGTGGTCTTGTCCTTGGTGAGGGTCCAGCCGGTCAGGTGGATCGGGTCGGCGCAGCCACCGGTGCGGTGGATCTGGTCCCGCCAGCGGTCGAACTTCGGATCACGGGCGGTCCACAGCAGGTCGAGCAGGGCGATGGGATCGAGTCCGGCGTTCGCGGCAGCGTTGTCGAGGTCTGTCACAGCACCGCCTTGATGCGCTCGCCGAGCCACCGGGCGACGTTGACGGACACGGCGTTGCCCGCCTGCATGGTCTGTTCGCCCTGGTTGCCGTGCACGACGTAGGTGTGCGGGAAGCGCTGGGCAAGCAGTTGTTCGCGCGGCTTGACCATGCGGTAGCGGCAGTCCTCCAGCACCGGGGCCGGCTCGCAGATGGCGGCGGAGTCCTTCGTGCCGAGGGTGTGCAGCGGCTGGCCGGCGGTCTTGGCGTCCGCGTTGCGGTACGGGATCACCAGCCAGTGGTGCCGCCCCTTCGCGGTGACCGAGGTGACCGGTTCGGATACGGGGGTGGGCAGCACGTTGTTCCGCGCGGTGACGATGAACGAGTCGTCCGCCTGGGGCGGCGTGACCAGAGCCTCGAATCCCTTGGGGTTCGCCAGCCGGGTACGCATCGGTTCGGACGTCAGCGTCGGAGTGGTATTCCAGGTACCGCCGGCCGGGACGAGCAGTGCGTCCCCGATCCGAGCCGTACGGGTGGACAACGGTGCGGCGTCGGCGGGGAACGCGCGGCCGTCGTGCCCGGCATGGTTGACCGTGAGGAGCATCCGCTGGTCCCCGAGCATCGCCAGGCCCTTGCGGATCCGGGTGACCGTGTTCGCGGCCAGCGGCGGCAGCCGGTGCGCGGGCCGGTCGGCGATACGCACCCCGAGGTCGGTCCAGTCGATGATGGACGCCGCGGGGCGCACGTACGGCTCCACCACGGTGTGGCGGCACCGGGCGCCGTTGGGGCACACGTACCGGTACTGGCGCCGGTACTTGCCCAGGTGCCGGGCGCGGGGGTTGTTCCACGACTGCACCGCGGCGACGTCCGTCCCGCACGCCGGGCACCACGCCAGGGGGCGGGGCTCGACGTCCGGCAGCGGGATGCCCTCGCGGGTGAGCACGATGTAGATCCGGTCCCGCCACTGCGGCGCGGGGTCGTTGGCATCTCCGCCGGCGTGTGCCGAGGAGATGGACACGAACTGGACCCGGTAGCCGAGGGTCTTCATGCCCAGCAGCCAGACGTCGAACAGCTCCCAGTCCTCGGTGACCTCCCACACGTTCTCGACAAGGATCACGCGGTAACGGTGGACCTCGGCAGCGCGGATGACGTCCCAGAAGGTGGCCCGGGTACGCTCGAAACCGGCCTGCGGAACGTGCCCGAACGCCTCGATCCCCAGCTGTCCGTGCCCCGGCTTCTTGCCACCCTTGGGCTTGCGGCGGCGTCCGCCGGCGGGGCTGGACTCGGTGCAGATCGGCGACGCCCACAGCACGTCCGTGGACGGCAGGCGACGCATGTCGTAGTTGTTGATGTCCGCGCACAGGTGGTCGGCGTCCGGGTGGTTCGCGGCGTGCGTCTCGATCGCCGTTGCCCAGTGGTTCGCCGCGAGCCTCAGTTCGTACCCGGCTTCCACCAGGCCCGTGGACGAGCCCCCCGCGCCGCAGAACAGGTCGGTGAAGGTCAGCACGAGGCAGCCTCCGTGACCGGAGCGCGGCGGGCGGTGGTTCCGGCGCCCTCGCAGTTCGGGCAGGCCACCTTCAGGATGCGGCGGGTGCCGTCAGGGTTGCGGGTGCCGGAGTCGATGGCGACGACGGGGAAGCCATCGCAGTGGCCGCAGACCAAGGTGGGCGGGGCGGCGGGGTCGGGCATGATGGGTCTCTCCTTTTCGATCTCAGGGTTGGGAAGGGGCCAGGGCCTCGGGGCGGTCGATGCTTGGCGGTATCGATGCCGCCCCGGGGGCCGGTCAGCGTCGCTCGGAGGCGACCAGGGAGCGGATCACCAGTGCGCACACCGCGACCGAGGCGGCGGTGATGGCGACGGCGAGCAGCAGCGAGACGAGAACCGCGCCGACCACGAGGACGACGGCGGTACCGGCGCCCACCGCGGCGATGACGCCGGCCGGGGTGAGCTGGACCGTGTTGCGGCGGGCGG
>NZ_JBFAXR010000148.1:0-19473 GCF_040680895.1 Streptomyces sp. NPDC051940
TCTACCCCCCCCGCCGCCGCCCCCCCCCCCGCGGCGCTGGCCTCCGCCGCGGCGCACGGCGCCGCCGCCGTCACGCTGCCGGGCAGCGCGATGCCCACCCCGGCCGACCTCGCCCCCGGGCGGGTGACGGTCACCCCGGATGTCCCCCATGACCGGCGCCTCACGCAGCCGGTCGCCCCACCCCCCGCCGGAGCACGCTCATGAGCGATCTCATCAGCCCCGCGTTCGTCGACCTCCACCTCGACCGCACCGCCTCGACGAAGGAGGGGGCCGCCCGCTCGCTGGCCGTACGCCTGGCCGGGGCCGGCCGGATCACCGACCTCGACGGCTTCCTGGCGGACGTGGCCGCCCGCGAGGCCCAGATGCCGACGGGACTCGACGGCGGCATCGGCATCCCGCACTGCCGCAGCGCCCATGTCACCGAGCCGACGCTGGCGTTCGGGCGCAGCGCCCGGGGTATCGACTTCGGCGCCCCGGACGGGCCGGCGGACCTGGTGTTCCTGATCGCCGCGCCGGCGGGGGCCGACGACGAGCATCTGACGATCCTGTCGAGCCTGGCCCGCCGCCTCGCCGACCCGGTGTTCGCGTCCGCGCTGCGGGCGGCGTTGTCGCCGGGGGAGGCGGCGGCGCTGATCCTGGGCACCAGGGCGCCGGCGAGTGCCCCGGGGGGCGACGCGCCGGCCTCGGTGGGCTCGGGGGACTCCGTGGGTTCGGTGGGCTCCGTGGGCTTCGTGGCTGAGGAGGCGCCGGTCTCGGGGGCTGAGGAAGTGCCGGCCCAGCTCCCGCACAGGGATGCCGAAGAGGCGCGGAAGGCCGAGGACTTCCTCATCGTCGCCGTCACCTCCTGCCCCACCGGCATCGCGCACACCTACATGGCCGCCGAGTCCCTGGAACAGGCCGCGCGGGAGGCGGGGGTGCGAATAGCCGTCGAGCCGCAGGGCTCCGCCGGCTTCGACCGCCTCGACCCGGCGGTCATCTCCGCCGCGGACGCGGTGATCCTCGCGCACGACGTGGAGGTCCGGGAGCCCGCCCGGTACGCGGGCAAGCCCACGGTCGACGTCGGCGTGAAGGCCGCGATCAGCCGCCCCGCCGAACTCATCGCGGAGGCCCGGGAGAAGGCCGCCCGCGGTGAGGTGACGGGCCCGGGGTCGCCGTCCGCGCCCATGGACCGGACGGCCGCGGCGGGCGACGGCTTCGGTACCCGGCTGCGCAAGTGGCTGATGACCGGCGTCAGTTACATGGTGCCGTTCGTCGCCGCGGGTGGTCTGCTGATCGCGCTGGCCTTCGCCATCGGCGGCTACGACATCAACGAAGCCCCCTCGGTCGCCGAGCACTTCAGCTGGACCCAGGCGGACAGCTGGGCCGCGCTCGCCTTCCAGACCGGCGGGGCGGCGTTCGGGTTCCTGGTGCCGGTGCTGGCGGGTTACATCGCGTACGGCATGGCGGACCGGCCCGGTCTGGTGCCCGGTTTCGTCGGCGGCGCGATCGCCCTGACCATCGAGGCGGGATTCCTGGGCGGCCTGGTCGCGGGTCTGCTCGCGGGCGGGACCGTGCTGGCGATCCAGCGGGTGCGGGTGCCACCGACGCTACGGGGGCTGATGCCGGTGGTCGTCATCCCGCTGCTGTCGGCGGCGGCGGTCGGCTTCCTGATGTTCGTGGTGGTCGGCAAGCCGATCGCGTCCCTGCAGAGTGCCCTCACCGACTGGCTGGGCAGCCTCTCCGGTACGAACGCGATCCTGCTCGGCGTCGTCCTCGGCCTGATGATGTGCTTCGACCTGGGCGGTCCGGTCAACAAGGTCGCCTACACCTTCGCCGTCGGCGGCCTCGCGAACCCCAACGACGGCAGCCTGAAGGTCATGGCCGCGGTGATGGCCGCGGGCATGGTCCCGCCGCTGGCGATGGCACTCGCGACGACCGTCCGGGGCGGTCTCTTCACCCGCACGGAACGCGAGAACGGCAAGGCCGCCTGGGTCCTCGGCGCCTCCTTCATCTCGGAGGGCGCGATCCCCTTCGCTGCGGCCGACCCGCTCCGGGTCATCCCGTCGGCGATGGCGGGCGGCGCGGTCACGGGCGCGCTGTCGATGGCGTTCGACAACACGCTCCGAGCCCCGCACGGCGGCGTGTTCGTGGTCCCGCTGATCGGCGGCCCGCTCCTCTACCTGGTGGCCGTGGCAGCGGGCACGCTGGTAAGCGCGGCACTGGTCGTCACCCTCAAGTCGACGGCCCAGAAACCCCGCCGGACGCCGGCGCCCGCGCCGACCCCGGCTCCGGCCCCGGTCCCAGAGGAGACCCCGGTCCGAGCCTGAGCCCGAGCACACCCCGGCACAGGCACGGACCGGTGCCGGGTGGCCTGGTTCCGGCACGTCCCGCACGTCGTCCGGCTCGGCGCGGACCGGTGCCAGGGCCACGTCCGACTCCGGTGCGGACCGGTGCCGGGTTGGCCTGGTCCCGGCACGTCCCATACGCGTCGTCCAGCTCGGCGCGAACCGGTGCCGGGGCACGTCCGGCTCCGGTCCGCACCGGAGTCGGGGTGGCCTGGTCCCGGCACGTCCCGTACACGTCGTCCAGCACGGCGCGGACCGGTGCCGGGGCCACGTCCGACTCCGGCGCGGACTGACGCGGGGGTCCGTCCATGCCCGGCAGGATGGGGTGCCGGGTCGGCCCAGCGTCCGCGAGGACCGGGCCGGGGCTCGTCCGGGCTCGGCGCGGACCGGTGCCGTTGCGATGCGGCAGGGGCCGCGACCGGCGGAGGGCGGACCTACCCCGCCCCGTACAAGTCGCCGTACGAGGGGAACACCCCGCCCGGCGTCTCGACCGACTCCGCCGCCAGCACCGCCCGCGCCACGGCACGCGTCAGGGCGTCCGCGCCCGCCGCGAGGACCTCGTTCAGGGCGCCGGCCTCCACGTGGACGGAGAGCGCGGGGTCGACCTCCGAGGCCTCCGGGCCCGCAGGCACAAGCGGCCGCTCGCCGGTCGCCAGGGCGAACACCGTGTCCCCGTCCGACAGCAGATGCACCGGCCGCACCGCGCGCGCCAGCCCGTCGTGCGCCGTGCCGGCGAGCTTCTGCGCCTGGGCGGGGGAGAGGACCGCGTCCGTCGCCACCACGGCGAGGGTGGTGTTCAGCGGAGGCCGGGCGGACGCGGCGAACCGGTTCGCCGACTCCTCCCGGGCCGCCGCGAGCCGCGCCCGGGCGGCGGCGTGCACCTCGGCCGCGGGGCGACCCAGCCCCAGTCCCTCGTCGTACAGCCCTCCGTACAGCACCCCGCTCCCCGGGTCCACGGTCGACCCCGCCGCGTTCACCACCGCGAGCGCGCCCACCGTGTGGCCGGAGGCCAGAACCACGCTCGCCGTGCCGACACCTCCCTTCATCCCCCCTGCCACGGCCCCCGTCCCGGCACCGACGTTGCCCTCGACCGCCGCCGGCACGACACCGGACGCCGCGGCGACCGCCGCCCGGTAACCCATGGCCGCGTCCGGCCGCGCGCGCCAGTCACCCCCGCGGCCGAGGTCGAACAGCGCCGCCGCCGGCACGACCGGCACCACCTGCGCAGGGTCAGGACCCACCCGGAAGCCACGGCCCTGCTCCTCCAGCCACCGCACCACACCCCCCACCGCGTCCAGCCCGAACGCGCTGCCCCCGGTTAGGACGACGGCCTCGACCGCCTGCACGAGGTTGCGCGGATCCAGCGCGTCCGTCTCCCGCGTCCCCGGACCGCCACCCCGCACGTCCACCGCCGCGACCGCCCCGCCCGGCGGCGCCAGCACCACCGTCACCCCGGTCAGCCAGCCGTCGCCCACCCGCTCGGCGTGCCCCACGCGGAGCCCGGCCACATCGGTGATCGCATCGCGTGTCATGCCCGGCAGCGTACGCGCGCCACGACCCTGCCTATGAGCCGATCGGCGCGCCGCCACCGTCGCGCCGGGCGGCCACCAACTCGTCCCGGATCTCGGTGAGCAGATCCACCTCGGTCTGCGCCGGAGAGGTGTCCATGCCGCGCTTCTCCATGTACCGCTTCATCGGCCGCACCATGGCGAAGTAGACGACCGCGGCGGTCAGTACGAACGTGATCAGCGCGCTGAGGATCGAACCCCAGTTGATCCCGATGCCCTCGACGATCTGGCCGTTCTTGTAGACACACGTACCGAGACAGGACGTGTAGCTCTCCAGGTCCTTCGAACCGAGGGAGCCGATCAACGGGTTGATGAATCCCTTCACCACCGCGTCCACGACCTTCGTGAACGCCGCGCCGATGACCACCGCGACCGCCAGGTCGATGATGTTCCCGCGCATGAGGAAGTCTTTGAAGCCGCCGAACATGCCCTTGCTGCCGTCGGTCTCCGACACGCGTCTGCCCCGTTCTCCGTCCGGAATGAACCGTTCCAAGAATTACGGCACTAAGCATGTGGATTGTCCAACCCGTTGATCCGATTCGGTGAGCGGGCATCGGTACACGAGGCCACCTGCGAGCGGTCGGACGAGGGCCCGCGCGGTCCGCCCGCCGCCAGCGCCGCCGCCGTCACCGCCAGGCCCGCCGCGAGCACCCGGCGCCGTCGGCGTACCGCACGTCGCAGACGGTGCCGTCCGCACGTACGGACGGGTGCGAAGGCGGGCGAGCGTCCGGTCGTCATCGAAACCACCACCTCGGGAGCGGGACTGGAACGCCTCCAGCATGCGGCAGGGCCCGGCGTCTCCGCCGGGGCCTGTGGACTGTCCTCAGGTTGTGGACAACTCGGTGACCGGTACGGGTGAATCGAGCGCCTCACGCACGGAATCCGGGTGCCTCACGTACGGAATCCGAGCGCCTCACGCACGGAATCCGGGCGCCGGACCAGCCAGCCGGGGTGCTCCGACCGCCGGTCTACGGCAGGTCGATCCCGGGGTCCCAGCCGTCGAGCGCGTTCACGCACAGGCAGCTGCGCGACTCCGTCTCCGGGAGCTTCGCCACCGCGTCGAACAGCACCTCGCGCAGCCGGCTCACGTTCGCCGCGAAGACCTCGAGGACCTCCTTGTGCGAGACGCCCTCCCCGGTCTCCGCGCCCGCGTCCAGGTCCGTGACCAGCGCCATCGAGGTGTAGCAGAGCTCGAGTTCCCGGGCCAGCATCGCCTCCGGGTGGCCGGTCATCCCCACCACCGACCAGCCCTGCGCCGCGTGCCACACGGACTCCGCGCGGGTCGAGAAGCGCGGGCCCTCGATCACGACCATCGTGCCGCCGTCCACCGGCGGCCAGTCCCGGCCGCGGGCCGCGGCCAGGGCCACCTCGCGGCCCGTCGGGCAGTACGGATCGGCGAACGACACGTGGACCACGGCCGGCGTCCGGCCGTCCTGCCTCGGCTCGCCGTCGAAGAAGCTCTGGGGCCGCGACTTCGTCCGGTCCACGACCTGGTCCGGTACGAGCAGGGTGCCGGGGCCGTACTCGGGGCGCAGGCCGCCGACGGCGCACGGGCCGATCACCTGGCGTACGCCCACGGATCGCAGAGCCCAGAGGTTGGCGCGGTAGTTGATCTTGTGGGGCGGGATGTGGTGTGAGCGCCCGTGCCTCGGCAGGAAGGCTACGCGCCTTCCTGCGATCTCGCCGAGGAAGAGGGAGTCGCTCGGGGGGCCGTACGGGGTGTCTACGGCTACCTCGGTCACGTCCTCGAGGAAGGAGTAGAAACCTGATCCGCCGATCACGCCGATGTCCGCCTCGGGGGTGGCGGTGGTCCTGGGCTCAGTCATGCCCCCCACAGTAGTGCGGGCGTCTCCATGGGTCGGGTTCCGCTGCGGGGGCTCCGCCCCCGGGCCCCCGTCGCGCCTGCGGCGCTCGTCCTCAAACGCCGGACGGGCTTGGAGGTCGCCTTGCGCCGGCTGACGCGGATCGGCGCTGCGCGCCTCGTCCTCAAACGCCGGACGGGCTGGGTTTGGGATCTCCGCCGCGATGCCTGGTCACCGCATCGGCGCTGCGCGCCTCGTCCTCAAACGCCGGACGGGCTGGGTTTGGGATCTCCGCCGCGACGCCTGGTCACCGCATCGGCGCTGCGCGCCTCGTCCTCGAGCGCCGGGCGGGCTGGAAGCGCCCCCGGCGCGACGATGCCCCACCACCCGCTGCGGGTGATGGGGCTGCGAAGCGTGGGCCCGTTCGGTCAGGCTGCCGAGCTTGACGACTTCGAGCTGCTCGACGACGTCGAAGTCGTCGTCGACGACGACTTGTCCGAGGAGGACGAAGACGAAGACGACGAGGACTTGTCGGACGAAGTCGACGCAGTCGACTTCGAGGGCACCGACGAACTCGACGACCCGCCCCTGCTGTCCGTGCGGTAGAAGCCGGAGCCCTTGAAGACCACGCCGACCGCCGAGAACACCTTGCGCAGCTTCCCGCCGCAGGCAGGGCACTCCGTCAGCGCGTCGTCGGTGAACTTCTGCACCGCTTCGAGGCCCTCGCCGCACTCGGTGCACTGGTACTGGTAGGTCGGCACTGTTTGCTTCCTCCGGGCTGGCACTCTCACCTGTGGAGTGCTAACGACGATCCATTTTGCAGTATTCCCGGGTCATCAGTCCACCGCGACCGCTTCGCGGTGACCCAGGCCACGCGCCGCGACCCGGCTCCGGACCGGCGCAGCGGCCGGCGACGACGTCAGCCGCGAGCGCAGCGCGAGCAGCGTGACGGCGGCCAGACCCGTGCCGGCCAGGGGCACCAGGAAGCCCAGCGACGAGCCGCCCGCGTCCGTCAGTTGGCCGGCGGCGCTCGCGGCGGCGGCCTGGCCGAGCGCCACGGAGCCGGTCAGCCAGGTGAACGCCTCGGTCCGCGACGCGGCCGGGACCAGCTGGTCGACCAGCGTGAAGCCGGTGATCAGGGCCGGCGCGATGCAGACGCCGACGAGCAGGCCCAGCACGCCCAGCAGCGGCGCCGAGTGCACCGCCCACAGACCGGCGGTCGCCGCGACGAGCAGCGGGTACGCGACGAGCAGGCGGCGGCGCGGCGGGACCTTCCAGTGGATCATCCCGAAGGCGATACCGGCCAGCATGTTGCCCGCGGCGAAGATGCCGTACAGCACGCCGTTCGCGCCCGGGTTGCCGATCTCCTCGGTGAAGGCCGTCAGGCTCACCTGCATGCCGCCGAAGACCGAGCCGATGCCCAGGAAGACGACGGCGAGCACCCGCACGCCGGGCACGCGCAGCGCCGACGGGTGCTTCTGGCGCTGCCCGGCGGGCGCGACGGGCGGGGCCGTACGGCGGGAGGCGGCGAACAGCATCCCGCCGGCCAGCGTCAGCACGGCCTCGGTGAACAGACCGGCGGCCGGATGCACGCTGGTGCACAGCGCGGCGGCGACCACCGGGCCGACGACGAACGTGAACTCGTCCGTCACCGATTCGAAGGCGGCCGCCTTGTGCTGCAGCGGGGAGCCGACGGGCAGCCGCGCCGCCCACCGGGCCCGGACCATCGGGCCGATCTGCGGGATCGAGGCGCCGGCGGCGACCGCGGCGGCCATCAGTACGGCGGTCGGGGCGTCGGACAGCGCCAGCAGGGGGAGGGTGACCACCGCCGCGGCGTGCACCGCGACCGTGGGGACCAGCACCCGGCTCTGCCCGTACCGGTCGCTCAGCTTGCCGCTCACGGGCGCGAACAGGGCGACGGCCAGACCGGCGGACGCGGCGACGAGGCCGGCCGTGCCGTAGCTGCCGGTGGTGTGCTGCACGAGCAGCACGATGCTGATCGTCAGCATCGCGAAGGGCTGCCGGGCGGCGAAGCCGGGCAGCAGAAACGACAGCGCGCCGGGCGTACGCAGCAGCTGGCCGTAACCCGGACGGGACGTCATGTCAGAGGTGACCGCGGAAGCCACGGCCATTCCTTCCTGCCGTCCGGTAGCGCGGGCCCGGAAAGGGGCCACCGCCGAGAGCTGTCCACACGGCGTCGTACCGGCCGGCTCGCCGGGCCCGCACCAGGGGACGGTGGCCTGCGCCTCAAGGGGGCAGGAGGGCCGCGGCCGGAGCGCACCCGTTTGCGGCTCGGGTGCGGGGCGGTCGCGCCAGCTCTGCGTCGGACAGAGTTGGTGTCGATTGGTTGCATCCAGCACGCAGCTGGACCTGTCCAGCATACGCCATGACAAAAGCCCAGGTCAGCCCAGTGTGAGAGGCGTCACCGGCGTCCGGTCCAGTCGGCATCACCGGCGCCCTGCCCAGCCGGCATCACCAGCGCCTGCGAAGCCCGCTCACCCCGTCCCCAGCCACCCCGCCAGCTTCCCGCCCCTGCCCACGGACCGCAGCCGCTTCTCGGCCACGTCCCGCACATCGTCCGTGGCCACGACCAGCAGCTCGTCCCCCGCCCGCAGCACCGTCTCCGGAGCCGGCACGAAGCTCGACCCGTTCCGTACGACGAGCGTCACCGCCGCCCCCTTCGGCAGCCGCAGCTCGCCGACCTCCACGCCGACCATCCGCGACCGGGCCGGCACGGACAGCGAGAGCAGGTGGCCGCGCAGCCGCTCCAGAGGGGCGGACTCGATGCCGAGGTCGTACGCCGCCTCCGCGTCCCCCAGATCGAGCCACTTTGCGAACCAGGGCAGCGTCGGGCCCTGGACCAGCGTGTAGACGATCACCAGCATGAAGACGATGTTGAACATCTTCTGGTTCTCGGGGACGCCCTCCACCATGGGGATCGTCGCCAGGATGATCGGCACCGCACCGCGCAGGCCCGCCCAGGACATCAGCGCCTGCTCGCGCCACGGGATGCGGAACGGCAGCAGGCTGAGGACGACCTCGGCGGGCCGCGCCACCACGGTCAGGACCAGGCCGATGATGACCGCCGGCAGGATGTCGTCCGCCAGCTCGTGCGGCGTGACCAGCAGGCCGAGCAGGACGAACATGCCGATCTGGGCGATCCAGCCGAGGCCGTCCGCGAAGCCCCGGGTGGCGCTCGAGTGCGGCAGCTTGGAGTTCCCGAGCACCATCGCCGCCAGATAGACCGCGAGGAAGCCGCTGCCGTGGGCCAGCGCGCCCGCGGCGTACGCGCCGATGGCGATCGCCATCACGGCGATCGGGTACAGGCCGGAGGCCGGGAGGGCCACGTGGCGCAGGCCGAACGAGCCGAGGAAGCCCACCGCGACGCCGACGGCCGCGCCGATGGCGAGCTCCAGGGCGATGGTGCCCAGCAGCGTGTACCAGGGGCCGATGGTCTCCGAGGTGGAAAGGGCGACGACGAGCAGCACGACCGGTGCGTCGTTGAAACCGGACTCCGCCTCCAGCGTTCCGGTGACCCGTTTCGGCAGCGGGACCTTGCGCAGGACGGAGAACACCGCCGCCGCGTCCGTGGAGGACACGACCGCCGCGATGATCAGGGACGGGCGCCAGTCCAGGCCGACGAGATAGTGCGCTCCGGTCGCGACGACCCCGACGCTGATCGCGACGCCCAGTAGGGAGAGCGATACGGCGGCGGGCAGCACGGGTCTGATCTCGGACCACTTGGTTCCGAGACCGCCCTCCGCCAGGATCACCGCCAGCGCCGCGTACCCGACGACCTGCGTGAACATCGCGTCGTCGAAGGCGAGCCCGAGCCCGTCCTCGCCGACCGCCACACCGATGCCCATGTAGAGCAGCAGCGACGGCAGTCCCGTACGGGAGGCCAGCCGCACGGCCGCCACGGCGGCGATGAGGATCAGCGAGGAGATGAGCAGGAGGCGGTTGAGGTCGTCGACTGTCAGAGTGTGCCCCTCCGCTTCCGCTCGTGCCTTTGGCCAAGAATTTACCTGCCCTCCCCGCACCTCCGCCCGCCGTCGCCCACCTCCGCACGCGGACGCGGACGCGGACGCGGACCCGGACGCCGACCCCGTCGCCGACGTCCCCGTCTCGAACGGACGGCCGGACCGGACGACCGCTTCACCCCCCAAACCGGAGGAAGGGGCGTCGAGCCGCCCCTCGGCGCCTGCGTGCCTTGACGGTGCGCCTATGGTTGCTCCTGCACCTTGGTCCCAGCCCCCTCGAAGGACAGCGATGCCCGGCAACGAGAACAGCTCTCCGACGAAGAAGCGGCGCGCCGGGAAGCGGACACGGCTGATCGTGCTCGGGGTTGCCCTCGCCCTCGTTCTCGGTCTGGGCGCCGGGGCGTTCTGGGCCGTCGCCACGGTGCGCGACTCCCTCCCGCAGACCACGGGCTCCCTCAAACTCAAGGGCCTGACCCGCCCCGTCGACGTCAAACGCGACGCCCAGGGCGTACCGCAGCTCTACGCCAGCACCCCCGAGGACCTCTTCCGCGCACAGGGGTACGTCCAGGCCCAGGACCGCTTCTGGGAGATGGACGTACGCCGGCACGTGACGTCGGGCCGGCTGGCCGAGATGTTCGGCAAGGGCGAGTTCGACACGGACGCCTTCCTGCGCACCCTCGACTGGCACGGTGTGGCGCAGAAGGAGTACGACACCAAGCTGTCGGACACCACCAAGGCGTATCTGCAGGCGTACACCGCGGGCGTCAACGCCTATCTGAAGGACCACAAGGGCTCCGAGCTGTCCGTCGAGTACGCCGCGCTGGGCCTGACCAACGACTACGAGCCGTCCCCCTGGACCCCCGTCGACTCCGTCGCCTGGCTGAAGGCCATGGCCTGGGACCTGCGGGCCAACATGGAGGACGAGATCGACCGGTCGCTGATGACGACCCGCTTCGACAAGGGCCAGATCGCCGAGCTCTACCCGCCGTACCCGTACGACCGCAACCGGCCGATCGTCGACGCGGGCACGGTCAAGAACGGCACGTACGACCCGCAGGGCGCGCTCGCCGCCTCGACGCTGACGACCGCGGGCGCCGCCGGCGCCCAGGTGCAGACCCAGCTCGCCGCGCTGTCCCGCAACATCGCCCGCGTGCCGTCCCTACTGGGCCCGAGCGGCAGCGGCATCGGCTCCAACTCCTGGGTGGTGGACGGCGACCACACCACCACGGGCATGCCGCTGCTGGCCAACGACCCGCACCTGGCGCCGCAGCTGCCGTCCGTCTGGTACCAGATGGGCCTGCACTGCCGGTCCGTCTCCGAGGAATGCCCGTACGACGTCAGCGGCTTCACCTTCTCCGGACTGCCGGGCGTGGTCATCGGCCACAACCAGACCATCTCCTGGGGCTTCACCAACCTCGGCGCCGACGTCGCCGACCTGTATCTGGAGAAGGTCAACGCCGACGGCAGCTACGAGGTCGACGGCAAGGCGAAGAAGTTCACCACCCGCACGGAGACGCTGAAGAGCGCCGACGGCGCGACGAAGAAGATCACCGTCCGCTCCACGGAGAACGGGCCGATCGTCTCCGACCGCGACGACGAGCTGGAGGACGTCGGCAAGAGCGCCCCGGTGGCGTCCTCCGCCCCCGACCGGGGCGACGGGTACGCGGTGGCGCTGCGCTGGACGGCCCTCGACCCGTCCAACACGATGGACTCCGTCTTCGAGCTGGACCGGGCCCAGAACTTCCAGGAGTTCCGGGCCGCCGCCCGCGACTTCGCGGTCCCCTCGCAGAACCTCATCTACGCCGACCGCTCCGGGAACATCGGCTACCAGGCGCCGGGGAAGATCCCGATCCGCGGCGGCGGAGCGGACGGCAGCACGCCGCTGCCCGGCTGGGACTCGTCGTACCGGTGGAAGGGCTGGATCCCGCAGGACGCCCTGCCCTGGGAGGAGAACCCGGAGCGCGGCTACATCGTCACCGCCAACCAGGCCGTGATCGACGAGCGCGAGTACCCGTACGACATCACCGCCGACCCCGGCTACGGCGCGCGCAGCCAGCGCATCAACAACCTGATCAAGGACAAGACCAAGGACGGCGGCAAGATCTCCCCGGCCGACATGGCGACCATGCAGATGGACAGCCACAGCGAGATCGGCGCTCTGCTCACGCCGATGCTGCTGAAGGTGAAGATCGACGACCCGATGGTGCGCGAGGCCCAGGACCTGCTGAAGGACTGGGACTACATGCAGGACGCCGACTCGGCCGGTGCCGCGTACTTCAACGCCGTCTGGCGCAACATCCTGATGCTCGCCTTCGGCGAGAAGATGCCCAAGGAGCTGCGCGTCGAGGGCGAGTGCCTGAGCGTGCCCACGGCCAAGCAGTCCGACGCCCCGGAGAACAAGGTCGTCGAGTGCGGCGAGCGCGAGCCCTCCGCCGCGCAGCCGGACGGCGGTGACCGGTGGTTCGAGGTCGTACGCAACCTGGTCGAGGACCCCGACAACGAGTGGTGGGTCACGCCCGACACCCGCGCCCACAGCGGCGACGGCACCCAGAACCGCGACGAGCTCTTCGCCCGCGCGATGAAGGAGGCCCGCTGGGAGCTCACCGCCAAGCTGGGCAAGGACATCGACACCTGGAACTGGGGCCGGGCGCACCGGCTGATGCTGCGGAACCAGACCCTCGGCAAGGAGGGCCCCGGCTTCATCCAGTGGCTCCTCAACCGCGGCCCGTGGAACCTCAGCGGCGGCGAGTCCACCGTCAACGCCACCGGCTGGAACGCGGCCGGCGGGTACGAGGTGATGTGGGTGCCGTCCATGCGGATGGTCGTCGACCTCGCCGACCTCGACAAATCGCAGTGGATCAACCTCACCGGCGCCTCCGGCCACGCGCGCAGCTCCCACTACACGGACCAGACGGACGAGTGGGCGAGGGGCGAGCTGTTCGACTGGCCGTCGTCGCCGAAGGCCGTGGAGGCGGCCGCCGAGGCGACGATGGTGCTGAAGCCGTAGACCGACCGACGTGGAGGGGGCCGGCGCCGCAGACCCGCGGGTGCTCAGGCCCCCGTACGGAAGCGGTGCACCCCCGACGGTGTGACGGCGGCCTGGACGGGCCGGTCGTGGGGCTCCGCGGGCACCTCGGCCAGCACCTCGCCGTCGTACAGCAGCACCAGCATCGCCGGCCCGGCACCCGCCGCCTCGAGCCGGGCCAGCACCCGGTCGTACGAGCCGCCGCCGCGGCCCAGCCGCAGCCCCCGCTCGTCGACGGCGAGGCCGGGCAGCAGCACCGCGTCGGCCTTCGCCACGGCCGACACACCGAGCCGCGGGCCGGTGGGCTCCAGCAGCCCGCGGCCGGCGGGCGCGAGGGAGGAGGGGCCGTCGTACAGCGCCCAGTCCAGATCGTTGTCCGGCAGGAGCACCGGCAGCAGCACCCGTACGCCCCGCGCGTGGAGTACGTCGATCAGCGCGCGGGTGCCGGGCTCGCGCCCCACGGAGACGTACGCCGCGACGGTGCCCGCCCGCGCCAGCTCCGGCACCGCGGGCACCAGCCGCGCCAGCGCCTCGCCGGCCGCGGCGACCTCCTCGGCGCCCAGCGCGGCGCGCGCCGCCAGCAGCCTCCGTCGCAGCCCGGCCTTGCCGCCGTCACCCGCATCCATCCGCGGCCCTCACGCCTCTCGTCCTGTCGGCCTGTCGCGTCGGCCGGCTCCGTCCGCCTGTCGCGTCGGCCTGTCCCGTCGGCCGGCTCCGCCGACCTGCCCGTCAACTTGTCCCGTCAACGCGGAGCACACCCTACCGAGACGTCCCGGCAACCCCGCTTTCCTACACTGCACACCTGTCCGATGACTCAAAGCATCCCGTACAGGGACATACTCACTCGGACGCTCATCTTCCCTTCATCACTACGGATATGGTGCTCGACATGACTTCATCGCGTACCCGGATCACCAAGGCGGTCATCCCGGCGGCGGGCCTCGGCACCCGCTTCCTGCCCGCCACGAAGGCCACCCCGAAGGAAATGCTGCCGGTGGTCGACAAACCGGCGATCCAGTACGTCGTCGAGGAGGCCGTCTCCGCCGGGCTGTCCGACGTGCTCATGGTGACCGGTCGCAACAAGCGGCCGCTGGAGGACCACTTCGACCGCAACTACGAGCTCGAGGAGGCCCTGCGCAGGAAGGGCGACGAGGCGCGGCTCGCGGCCGTCGAGGAGTCCACGGGCCTGGCCGACATCCACTACGTCCGCCAGGGCGACCCCCGCGGCCTGGGCCACGCCGTGCTGTGCGCCGAGCCGCACGTCGGCGACCAGCCCTTCGCCGTCCTGCTGGGCGACGACCTGATCGACCCGCGCGACCCGCTGCTGTCCCGGATGACCGACATACAGCGCGAGCGCGGCGGCAGCGTGATCGCGCTCATGGAGGTCGACCCGGCGCAGATCCACCTCTACGGCTGCGCGGCCGTGGAGCCCGGCGGCGAGGACGACGTGGTCCGCGTCACCGGCCTGGTCGAGAAGCCCGACGTGGCGGACGCGCCCAGCAACTACGCGGTGATCGGCCGCTATGTCCTGGACCCGGCCGTCTTCGAGGTCCTCGGCAAGACGGAGCCCGGCCGGGGCAACGAGATCCAGCTGACGGACGCCCTGCAGGCCATGGTGGCCGACCCGTCCATCGGCGGTCCGGTGCACGGCGTGGTCTTCCGCGGCCGGCGGTACGACACCGGGGACCGCGGCGACTATCTGCGGGCGATTGTCAGACTCGCATGCGAACGTGAGGACCTGGGCGCCGATTTCCGGACCTGGCTGCAGACGTTTGTCGCGGAGGAGATGACGAGTTGAGCACCACCAAGGACACACCGGTGAACGCGGACGGGCCGACGGCGGGGGACGCGGACGGCGCGGCTGCCCGGGGCGACGCGTCGGGCGACCCGGTGCGGCCCGACGGCGTCTGGTCGGTCGACGAGCACCTCGCCGACATCCTCCGGCAGATCCGGCCCCTGGAGCCGCTGGAGCTGCAGCTGCTGGAGGCGCAGGGGTGTGTCCTGGTGGAGGACGTGACGGTGCCGGCGGCGCTGCCGCCCTTCGACAACAGCTCGATGGACGGGTACGCCGTGCGCGTGGCCGATGTGGCCGAGGCGAGCGAGGAGTTCCCCGCCCGCCTCACCGTCATCGGCGACGTGGCGGCCGGCAGCGGTGAGCTGCCCACCGTCGGCCCCGGCGAGGCGGCGCGCATCATGACCGGCGCGCCCCTGCCGCCCGGGGCCGAGGCCGTCGTGCCCGTCGAGTGGACGGACGGCGGTACGGGCGGCGGCCCGGTGACGACGATGCGCGCGCACAGCGCCGCACCGGAGGGCGCGGGCGGCTCGGTCGCGGTGCACCGGCCGGCGGCCGAGGGGGCGCATGTGCGCACCCGCGGCAGCGACGTCGCCGCCGGCGAGCTGGCGCTGGCCGCCGGCACACTGCTCGGGCCGGCGCAGATCGCCCTGCTCGCGGCGATCGGCCGCGGCTCGGTGAAGGTACGGCCCCGGCCCCGGGTCGTCGTGATGTCCACGGGCAGCGAGCTGGTCCCGCCCGGCGAGCCGCTCGGCCCCGGCCGGATCCACGACTCGAACAGCTTCGCCCTGACGGCCGCCGCGAAGGACGCCGGCGCCATCGCCTACCGGGTCGGCGCCGTCGCCGACGACGCGGAGACCCTGCGCGCCACGCTCGAGGACCAGCTGATCCGGGCGGACGCGGTGGTCACCAGCGGCGGGGTGAGCGTCGGGGCGTACGACGTGGTCAAGGAGGCCCTGAGCGGGGTGGAGGGCGGCGAGGGCACGGGCGTCGACTTCCGCAAGCTGGCCATGCAGCCGGGCAAGCCCCAGGGCTTCGGCCGGATCGGCGCGGACCTCACGCCGCTGCTCGCCCTCCCCGGCAACCCGGTCAGCGCGTACGTCTCCTTCGAGCTCTTCGTCCGCCCGGTGATCCGCCGCCTCATGGGCCTGACCCCGGAGTCCCGCCCCGCCGTCACGGCCCGCCTCGTCTGCGACAAGCCCCTCGAATCCCCGTCGGGCAGACGCCAGTTCCTCCGCGGCGGTTACGACCCCGTGTCCGGGACGGTCCGCCCGGTCGGCGGCGCGGGCTCCCATCTGGTGGCGGCCCTGGCCCAGGCGAACGCGCTGATGGTGATCCCGGAGGACGTCACCGAGGTCGCCCCGGACACCGATGTCACGGTGATCCCGTTGGACTGAACCGCCGGGCCGGGGCGGGCGTATCGACGGCAGGCATAGGGAGCGGGCGCGCTCACCGGGTACGGTGACTGCGCACGCACTGACCCCGGGAGCCCACGCAGCATGACCGCCCAGTCCGCCCAGTCCGAGCCGGACACCCAGTCCCGTCTCACGCACATCGACGAGGCCGGCGCCGCGCGCATGGTCGACGTGTCCGCGAAGGACGTCACGACCCGTACGGCCCGCGCCACCGGCCGGGTCCGCGTCGCCCCCCGCGTCATCGAGCTGCTGCGCGGCGAGGGCGTACCGAAGGGCGACGCCCTGGCCACCGCCCGGATCGCCGGCATCATGGGCGCCAAGCGCACCCCGGACCTCATCCCCCTGTGCCATCCGCTGGCCGTCTCCGGCGTCAAGGTGGACCTCGCGGTCCGCGACGACGCCGTCGAGATCACGGCCACGGTGAAGACGACGGACCGCACGGGCGTGGAGATGGAGGCCCTCACCGCCGTCTCCGTCGCCGCCCTCACCGTCGTCGACATGGTCAAGGCGGTCGACAAGGGCGCCGTGATCACCGACGTACGGGTGGAGGACAAGACCGGCGGTAAGTCCGGCGACTGGCACCGCGAGCCCTCCGCGGCCACCGGCGAGCCGTCCGCGACCACCGGGGAGGCCGCCGGATGAGCCCCGCCCCGCGCGCCCTCGCCGTCACCGTCTCCAACCGCGCCTCCGCCGGCGTGTACGAGGACAAGGGCGGCCCGCTGCTGGTCGAGGGCCTCACCGCGATGGGCTTCGCCGTCGCCGGCCCCCGTGTCGTCCCCGACGGCGAGGCGGTCGAGGAGGCGCTCCGCGCGGGCGTCGCCGAGGGCTTCGACGTCATCCTCACCACCGGCGGTACGGGCATCTCGCCCACGGACGCAACGCCCGAGATGACCCGGCGCGTGCTCGACTACGACATCCCCGGCATCCCCGAGGCCATCCGCGCGTACGGCCTGGCGAAGGTGCCGACCGCCGCCCTCTCCCGGGGCCTGGCCGGGGTCGCGGGCCGCACGCTGATCGTCAACCTCCCCGGCTCCACCGGCGGCGTCCGCGACGGCCTCGCCGTCCTCGCCGGGCTCCTCCCGCACGCGACGTCCCAGCTCCGCGGCGGCGACCACCCGAGACCGGACGCCCCGGGCGGTGCCCACTGAACGCGTACTGGCCCGTGGAGCTGGCGGAGGGCCCGGTCCACCTCCGCCCCATCCGGCTGCGCGACCAGCGCTTCTGGCGCGAGGTCAACCGGCGCAACCGCGACTGGCTGCGCCGCTGGGAGGCCACCGTGCCCCCGACGCTCCCCGGCCAGTCGCCCGTGCGCCGTCCGACGTACCGGCAGATGGTCCGCCATCTGCGCACCGAGGCGTCGGCCGGCCGCATGCTGCCTTTCGTCATCGAGTACGAGGGACAGCTCGTCGGTCAGCTCACGGTCGCCGGAATCACCTGGGGCTCGATGCGTTCCGGCCATATCGGCTACTGGGTGGACGAGTCCGTCGCCGGCCGCGGGGTGATGCCGACGGCCGTGGCGCTCGTGGTCGACCACTGCTTCCGGGTCGCGGGCCTGCACCGCATCGAAGTCTGCATCCGCCCGGAAAACGGCCCCAGCCGCCGCGTCGTGGAAAAGCTCGGATTCCGCGAGGAGGGGCTGCGGCCCCGCTACCTGCACATCGACGGCGCGTGGCGCGACCATCTCGTCTACGCGATGACGGTGGAGGAAGTGCCGGAAGGGCTGGTGACGCGGTGGCGTTCGCAGCGCCGACTGCAGTCGCCGCGGTCTCCGCACCCCAACGCGGAATAAAATAAACGTTCGAAAATATCCCATCGGACGGCCCATCTCGCGCAAAAATCAGAAGAAAAGCTCGAGATATGAGCCAGATGGTGCGACACACCGAGCCAATTGGCAGATGCCGCCTCTCCAACACCTCTACCGTGTAAGGCGTGAGCAGCAGCGGCCTCATCTACGCAATGATTGTGGGGGCCTGGGCCGCCTACTTGGTTCCGATGTGGCTTCGTAGGCAGGACGAGCTGAACGAAGCCCGTCCGACGGAACGCTTCAGCACCGCCATCCGGCTGCTGACCGGACGCGGAGCGGCGGACCGCCGTAGCGCCGAGGACGCCCCCGAGCCCCGGGACGCCGACGAACCGGACGCCCGGGACTCCGTGCTGCCCGCGTCCGGGGCGTCCGCGTCGGTTCCGTCCGTTCAGTCCGTTCCGTCCGGGCAGGGCGCGGAGGAAGCGCCGCCCGCCCCCGGCGCGCAACCGGCACACGCCGCTCGCCGCCGTATGCCCACGACCCCGCAGCCCGCCGCTGAGCGCGCGGCCCGCGCCAAGGTGATGGCCCGGCGCCGACGCACCACCACGCTCCTCTTCCTGGCTCTGACGGCCGGCGCGATCCTCGCGGCGGTCGGCGGCCTGCGCTACCTGTGGGCCGTCGCGATCCCCGCCGCCCTGCTCACGGCGTACGTCGTCCATCTGCGCGCCACGGAGCGCCGCCGCTTCGCCGCTTCCGTCGACCAGCGCCGCGGCGCGGCCGCCGCGCAGCGCCTGCACGCCCGGCGCGCGGCGGAGGTCCGCCGGGAGCCGGCCGCCGTCGAGCGGCCGGAGCCGCAGCACGCGCCGGAGGCGCCCACGCAGCTGCACACCGAGCCGGAGGAGCCCGGGGAGCCGGCCCCGTCGCCGTACGAGGCGGACCGCCGGGCACTCGTCGAGCAGACGGACCACGCGGAGTGGGTGGACGCCCAGCGCGAGCCGGAGCGCCCCCGCCCGGCGGGCTCCGGCTGGGACCCGGTCCCGGTGCCGCTCCCGACGTACGTCACGGCCCCGGTGGCCCCGCGCGCCACGCAGGGCCTGGACCTGGAGGCCCCGGACGCCTGGAGCTCGGCCCGCTCCTCCTCGGCGCCCGCGTCGGCCACACCCGCCACCCCGGCGGCCCCGCCGGAGGAACCCCAACGCCAGCGCCGCTCACGCACACCGCTCTTCGACCAGTACGCGGACCACGACCGCAAACGCGCGGCGAACGAGTAGCGACGCCGCGACGGCCCCCGCGCGTAACCCGCGTCACTCCCCCCGCACCCACGCCAAACGGATTTCACCGCAGCCAGCTCGGGATGCTAATGTTCACTCCGTTGCAAGGGCCTGTGGCGCAGTCCGGTAGCGCACCTCGTTCGCATCGAGGGGGTCAGGGGTTCGAATCCCCTCAGGTCCACAGCAGGGCCGTTCTCGAGTTCGCTCGGGAACGGTTGACGAGATCCTGGCGATCATGAAGATCGCCGGGATCTTTGTCGTTTCTGGGGTCCGTTCGAGCCTGTTCGGGGTGGTTGGTGGCGTCGTTCCCGGGGTCTTCGGGTGTGGGAAGGCTGCCTGGTCTGTGTGAGCGCAGGACGGCCAGCCCCGGTGGGTCGGGGCAGGCCGTCTGTTTGTGTGGTTGTGGTGCGGGCTGGTCAGGACCGCCGTGGTGGTGGGCGTCCGGTGCGGTCGGGTGGGCGCTCCCGGTGCGTCTGCCACGGCGGCTGCGATCAAAGCCACCAGGTTGTCGGTCCAGCAGTCTGATTCCTTGGTCGCCACCTCGACACCGCA
>NZ_JBFAXR010000149.1:0-19463 GCF_040680895.1 Streptomyces sp. NPDC051940
TGGCATCGGATTGTGCGGTGAGCGTTGCCGGGTCCTCTTTCGTTCGGTGCGGGAAACGTCGGCGGGTGGTTGCGGTCGTGCGGTTGGGTTGCGTTCTCTTCGGTGCCAGAAACGTCGTGGCGGGCTACGGCGAGGGTGGGGGGCGGGGTCGGGTGGCGCTGCCGGGCGGGGGTTTTCGCGTGGTCGCCTCGGGCGGCGGGCGGGTGAAGCTGAGCGCGGGTGGCGCTGCCGGGCGCGGGTCTTCGCGTGGTTGGCTCGGTCGGGCCCGGCCGCCCGAGGCGTGACGGCGGCCCGAACGCCACCAGCCGCCCACCTCCGCCGCACCCACCACCGTCAGCACCCGGCAGCGCACACGCTCAGCCCGCCCGACCGTGCCGTCCCCGGCCCGCCACGCCACCGGCCGGCCCCTTACGTCGCCGCCCGGCCCCGCAACACGCAGCCAGCCCCGGGCCGAAGGCCCGACCCGCGCGCCAGCGCGGGTGCCCACCCACGGCCCCCACACCCGGCAGCGTAACCGTCACTACAGCGAAACCTGGCCCGCCCCACCCACGCCAGGGGCACCCGGCAGCGCACACGCTCAGCCCGCCCGACCGTGCCGTCCCCGGCCCACCTCGCCACCGGCCGGCCTCTTACGTCGCCGCCCCGCCCCGCAACACGCAGCCAGCCCCGGGCCGAAGGCCCGACCCGCGCGCCAGCGCGGGTGCCCACCCACGGCCCCCACACCCGGCAGCGCAACCGTCACTACAGCGAAACCCGTCCGCCCACCCACGCCAGGGCACCCGGCAGCGCAGCCGTCACCGCAGCGAGACCCCATCCGCACACCCACACCACAGGCGCCCGGCAGCGCACACCGTCACTACAGCGAAACCCGTCCGACCACCCACCCGGCAGCGCACCAGCGCACCACGCGCCCCGACTACCCACCCCCCACCCCACCCCCCGGCACCCCCGTAGAAGCCCGCACCACCAACCGATGCCCCGTAACCCGCCGACGCGGCCGCGCCGTCCGTGGCCGCAACGCGATGCGCAGGGCCTGGCGGCCGATGTCCGCCAGGGGGATGCGGATCGTTGTCAGGCCCGGGGCCAGGTCCGCTGCCACTGCGACGTCGTTGAAGCCCGTCACCGAGACATCGCGCGGTACCCGGACGCCCCGGGTGCGGAGTTCCGAGAGGACCCCCATCGCCATCGCGTCGTTCAGGGCCATGATCGCCGTGCAGCGGGGGTGTTCGCGCAGCACGCGGCGGGCCGCGTCGCTGCCTCCGTCCCGGGTGAAGTCCGCGTACACCACCGGGCGTTCCTCCTCCGTCACGCCCGCCTCCGACAGGGCCGAGACCACTCCCGCCAGGCGGTCCGCCACCGTCGACAGGCCGCCCGCGCCCGCCGCTATCGCGAAGCTGCGGTGGCCCAGGCCGAGCAGGTGCTCCGCCATCTCCCGCGCGCCGCCCGCGTTGTCCGGCAGGACCGCGTCCGTGCCCAGGAAGTGGCGGCCTATCGCCGTGACTCTGCCGCCCGACGCCTGGAACGCCGCCAGCTCCGCCTTCGCGCCCGCCTCCAGTTCCGGGTCCACGTAGCCCGATCCCGCCAGCACGATGATGCCCACCCGTTGCGCCCGCAGATGGCGGATCTGGCGCAGCACCTGCTGCGGGTCGCGGCCCGACTGGCCGATCTGGACGATGAGGTTCTCCTCGGCCGCCGCCTCGATGACGCCGGCCGCGATCTCCGAGAAGTACGGGTCGTCTATCTGGTGGACGACCAGGCCGACGGTCGACGTCGCACCCCCGGCGAGCGTGCGGGCGTGCGGGTTCGCCACGTAGCCCATCTCGCGCGCGACCTGACGTACCCGCTCCGCCACCGCGGCGCTCACCCCGTCGCGGCCGCTCAGCGCGCGGGACGCGGTCGCCAGGGAGACACCGGCCCGTTCGGCCACGTCTACCAGCCGCAACGCGCTCCGATGCCTCGACGTGTGACTCGACAAATGAACCGCCGCCTCAGGTAGGACCTTTGGATAGTTCTGTCGCGCCGGTTGCCATGGCGGAGCGCCACAGTTTATATGGTGCGCAAGCGCTTACGAAAGCGCTTGCGCCCAGGCGGACAAGGAGCAACCGGCGATGAGAAACGCAAGGAAGCGCGTCCAGTTGGCGATAGGCGTGACCGCGCTGGTCGTGGGGGTCACCGCGACCGGATGCGGGAACGACGGCTCGGGGGATTCGTCGGATGACACCATCGTCATCGGCGTGTCCCTGCCCCTGACCGGTGACTTCTCCGAGCCGGGCAAGGGCATCCAGCGCGGCTACCAGGCGTGGGAGAAGATCACCAACGGCAACGGGGGTCTGCTCGGGCGGAAGGTCAAGCTCAAGTTCCTCGACGACCAGTCCAACGCCGACAAGGTCGTCTCCGACTACGAGCAGCTCATCGGCAAGGACCAGGTCGATCTGGTCTTCGGGCCGTTCTCCACCCGCCTCGTGGTGCCCTCCGCGCGCGTCGCCGAGGAGTACGGCTACGCCTTCGTCGAGCCCGCGGGCGCCGCGCCCGAGGTGTTCGAGGAGGGCTTCAAGAACCTCTTCTACGCCGCCCCGGCCGTGGCCAGCGACCACTACAACAACCTTGCCGAGTACATCGTCGCCCTCCCCGCCGACCAGCGCCCCAAGACCGTCGCGTACGCCGCGATGGACGACCCCTTCGCGCAGGGCACGGCGTACGGCCTCAAGGCCAAGATGGAGGCCGCCGGCATCAAGACCGTCGTCGACGAGGTCTACCCGCCGGACACCAAGGACTTCAGCGGAATCGCCGCCAAGATCGCCGACTCCAAGGCCGACATGGTGGTGGGCGGCAGCCAGTACCAGGACGGCGTCAACCTCATCAAGGCGCTGCAGCAGCTCGACTACCAGCCCAAGCTCGCCGCCTTCTCCACCGCCCCGACCGAGCCCGAGTTCGCCAACGCCATCGGCGGCAAGACCGAGGGCATCCTCGCCCCGACCGGGTACACCCCCGGGGGTGCCTACCCGAGCAACAAGGAGTTCGTCGAGAAGTACACCGCGCAGTTCGGCAAGCCCCCGGCCGAGGACGAAGCCAACGGCTACACCACCGGCCAGGTCATGGCCGCCGCGGTGGAGGCCGTCAAGTGCGCCTCGCCCGAGGAGGACTGCCAGAAGAAGATCGTCGACTGGCTGCACGCCAACGAGGTCGAGACGGTCGTCGGCCCGCTGAAGTGGGACGAGGCCGGCCGTCCGCAGAGCGCCCACATGATCCAGCAGTGGGTCGGCGGCGAGATCAAGATCGTGCTGCCGGCGGACCAGAAGGAAGCCGATTTCGTGTTCCCCAAGCCGGAGTGGTGAGAGGTTAAGTGGATTCCCCCAGCCTGGTCTTCCAGAGCCTGATCCACGGGGTGCTGCTGGGAGGGCTGTACGCCCTCCTGGCGGCGGGCCTGACCCTGTACTTCGGGATCATGCGCGTGGTGATGATCGCCCATTCGGCGTTCCTCATCCTGGCCGCCTATCTCGCCTGGTACGTGCATCGGGAGACCGGGCTCGACCCGATGCTGACGATGATCGGCACCGTACCGCTGTTCTTCCTGATCGGCGTCGGGATGCAGCGCGGGCTGCTGTCCCGGCTGCGCCCGGCCACCCTGACGATGATGTCGGTGCTGCTCACCTTCTCCATCGCCATGATCATCGAGGGCCTGCTGTCGTACGTCTGGTCCGGCAGCCAGCGCCGGATCGGCCTCGGCTACGGCACGTCCAGCTTCGAGCTGTGGGGTGCGCGGGTCGCCGTGGTGAAGCTGATCGCCTTCGGGCTGGCCGCCGTCTCGCTGCTCGCGCTGTATCTGCTGCTCAAGCACAGCCGGTTCGGGCAGGCGCTGCGCGCGACCATCCAGCACAAGGAGGCCGCCCAGCTGATCGGCGTCGACACCGACCGGATCGCCGGCTACGGCTTCGGCCTGGGCCTGGCGAGCGCCGCCGTCGGCGGGACGGCCCTGTCCCTCGACGCCACGATCTACCCCTCGCTGCACTGGCACTGGATCGGCCCGCTGATGGCGATCATCGTGGTCGGCGGACTGGGCAGCGTGCCGGGCGCCGCCATCGCGGCCATGGTGCTCGGCGTCATGGAGAGCGTGCTGCAGATCGACATGGGCACGACCTGGGCCCAGACGGTCTTCTACCTCGCGCTCTTCGCTACGCTCGCGGTCCGGCCGCAGGGGTTCTTCGGAGGCCGCCTTGCCCAGAGGTTCTGACGTGGAGGCCGCCGTGCCCGAGACGCCCGAGACCGCCGTGACGCCCGAGGCGTCCGGGACTTCCGCCGCGCCCCCGCGCGGCCGCGGACCGCTCGCCGGCCGCCGCGCGCGACTGCTGCGCCTGGCGGCCCTGCTCGCCGGGGCGGCGGTCGTCCTTTCGTATCCGGAGCTGGTGCCCACCCCGTACGACCTGACGGTGGGCATCACCATCCTCAACTTCGCCGTGCTGTCCACCGCCTGGAACTTCGTCGGGGGCTTCACCGGCTACATATCCCTCGGCCACGCGGCCTTCGCGGGTCTGGGCTCGTACAGCACCGCCCTGCTGATCACCAAGGCGGACACCCCTCCCTTCGCGGCGCTGTTCCTCGGCGCGGCGATCGTCGCCGCGATCGCCGTCCCCGTGGGGCTGGCCGCCCTGCGGGTGCGCGGCGCGTCGTTCGTGATCGTGTCGATCGCGCTGGTGCTGGTGCTGCTGCTCGTCTTCCAGAGCTGGGGGGACTTCACCGGCGGCTCGCGCGGCCTGTCGATCGACATGCCGATCGAGGGCCTCACCCGCTCCGAACACCACGAGGTGTTCTTCTATCTGTACGCCGCGCTGCTCGCCGTCATGCTGCTGAGCTGGTGGCTGATCGACCGCTCCCGCTTCGGTATGGGGCTGAAGGCCATCCGCGAGGACGAGGACAAGGCGCAGTCCCTCGGCACCCCGACGTACGCGTACAAGCTCGCCGTCTTCGTCGTCTCGGGGTTCTTCACGGGACTGGCGGGCGGACTGTACGCGCTGTGGTTCCGGGACCTCGACCCGGTGTTCCAGTTCTCCATCCTCACCGGCTCGTACATGGTGCTGATGGCGCTGCTCGGCGGGGTGCGGCATCTGTACGGGCCGCTGCTGGGCGCGGTGATCGTCGGGTACGGACTGGAGTACTCCAAGCAGGAGTTCGGCGACACCCCGATGCACATGGTGACCACCGGCGGGCTGCTGTTCCTCGTCGTGATGTTCATGCCCGACGGGGTGATCCCCGCGCTGCGCTCGCTCTACCGGCGGTTCTTCGGCCCGAGCGAGGCGTCGATCCGCGAGGTCACCGCGGGGGCGCTGCGGGAGCAGCGGCGGGCCGGGTCCGGCGGCGCGGCGTCCGCGCGGTCCGGCGAGTCCACGGAGGTACGCCGATGAACGGAGGTACGCCGATGAGCGGGCGGGACGCGAAGCAGCCGGAGGGCAGCCTGCAGACCTCCGGGCTCACCAAGTCCTTCGGCGGCGTCACCGCCGTCGACGGCGTGACGGTGAGCTTCCGGCAGGGCAAGGTGAACGCGCTCATCGGGCCCAACGGCTCGGGCAAGACGACCTTCTTCAACGTCGTCACCGGCATGATCAAGCCGGACTCCGGCACCGTCACCTACCGCGGCCGGAACCTGACCGCCAAGGCCCCCCACCGCATCGCCCGCGCCGGCATCGGCCGCAGCTTCCAGCTGTGCCGCGTCTTCCCCCGGATGACGGTGCTGGACAACGTGCTGGCCGCGGCGCAGCCCAAGGGCCTGAAGGGCCTGGGCTCCGGACACGGCAAGGCCGAGACGGAGAAGGCCCGCTACTGGCTCACCCGGATGGGCATCGAGCATCTGGAACACGCCGAGGCCCGCAACCTCTCCTGGGGCCAGCAGAAGCTCCTCGAACTCGCCGGCGTGCTGATGACCGAGCCGGAGCTGATCCTCCTCGACGAACCGGCCGGCGGCGTGAACCCCGCGCTCATCGACCGGATCGCCGACCTGGTGCGCGAACTCAACGCCGAGGGGCGCACCTTCCTGATCGTCGAGCACAACATGGAACTCGTCATGAGCCTGAGCGACCACGTCGTCGTCTTCGACCGGGGCCGGCCGATCGCCGAGGGCACCCCCGACGTGATCCGGGCCGACGAGCGAGTCCTGGAGGCCTACCTTGGCGTCTGAGAACCTCCTCGAACTGCGGGACATCCAGGCCGGTTACGGCCGCGCCGCCCTGGTGCTGCGCGGGCTGACGGTCGAGGTCCCGCCCGGGAAGATCGTCTGCCTCGTCGGCCCCAACGGGGCCGGGAAGTCCACCGTCCTGAAGGTCGCCAGCGGGATGCTCGTGCCGCGGTCCGGGCAGATCCTCGTCGACGGCGAGGACGTCACCGGCCGCGGCCCGCAGCGGATGCTCCAGGCCGGCCTGTCGCACGTGCTGCAGGGGCACAGCGTGTTCCGCGAGATGACGGTCGCGGAGAACGTGCTGCTGGGCGCGTACACCGTGCGGGACAAGGCGGTCGTCGCCGAGCGGGCGGCGCACGTCAAGGAGCTCTTCCCGGTCGTCGGGGAGCGCTGGGACTCCATCGCCGGTCTGCTCTCCGGCGGACAGCAGAAGCAGGTGGAGTTCGCCCGCTCGCTGATGGTCGCCCCCCGGGTGGTGCTCCTGGACGAGCCGTCCATGGGCCTGGACCCCAAGGCCACGGCCACGGTCTTCGAGCAGGTGGTGCGGATGCGCGACGCCGGTACGGCGGTGCTCCTGGTCGAACAGAACGCCCGGCGCGCCCTGCAGACCGCGGACCTGGGCTGCGTACTGGACCTCGGCCGGGTGCACATCTCCGGTCCGGCGTCGGACCTGCTGGCCGACCCGCAGCTGGGCGAGCTGTACCTCGGGGGGAGGCCGGCGGCGGGGCAGACGGGGTAGAAAGCGTTTGCCCGGTATGGATCCCTCCGGACCCGCGCGGTGCCTATGCTGCATCCGTCGATAGACACCAACACATCGGGAACGGCCGCGAGTTGACACAACTCGCGGCCGTTTCGACGGGGAATCGGGGGACCATGCGCACACGCATGTCACGGAACAGACGGGCACGCCTGCGGACACTCGTCGGCGCGCTCCTGGTGGGCTTCGTCGGACTGCTGCTGCCCGTCGCGCTCGCGTCCGAGGCGCGGGCCGCGACCAGTGGGGACGTGATCGTCGACGCCGACGGGGCCTTCCTGGCCAAGGCCGAGTTCAACTCGGGGCTGCACTACTACCACGTCAACTGGCGACCCGGCCCGGGCGTCAACTCCTTCCAGATCCTGGACGCCTGCGACGACGGCTGGACCCCGGTCCTGCTGTGGGACGAGGGCACCACGACGAAGAAGCTCACCCTCTCCGACGAGTGCACCACGTTCCTGCCGTGGCGCTATCACGAGGTCAAGCCCGGGTACGCGCCCGAGCAGATCGAGGAGATGGGCTGGTACCTCTATCTGCAGAACGCGAACGGCGACACCGTCGGCAACGAGTTCAAGAGCGACTGGTGGGGGTCGTACTCGTACCAGCCCGACTCCACCTACTTCACCCACTCCAGCGTCTACATGGAGGAGCTGAACGGTCAGGACTCCGTCACCGCGTCCCTGACCTGGAAGCCCGCGGCGATGGCCACCGACGGCGACGAACAGGCCGACAGCATCACGGCGGTCCTGTGGGACGAACTGCAGCGCCGCACCCCGCTCCCGCCGTCCCTCACCGAGGACCGGCGGACGTCGATGTACAAGCAGATGTGGTGCCATGTGCGCTACGCCTGGATCACCGAGCTCCCGTTCGTCGACGGCGGCGGCCCCACCTGGGACGTGGAGTCCGGACGTCCCGACATCCCCTGGGACCAGGTGAAGAACGTCACCGACCACAAGTGCAACTGGGGCGGCACCGGCGGAGGAGGCGGCGGCCACGGCTACATTCCGCCCACCGACGGCGGCGAGGAGCCCGCGAACCTGGCACCGATCGCCGACGCCGGCCCGGACCGCAGCGGCGCCGAGGGCGCGGCGGTGCGCCTCGGCGGCACCGTCTGGGACGACGGCGGACAGGCCACCGCCCGCTGGTCGTACGAGCCGCTGGACGGCGTGGACGCCGGGGCCACCTGCTCCTTCGCCGACGCGTCCGCCGCGGGCACGACCGTCTCCTGCACGGACGACGGCCGCTACCGCGTGACGCTGACGGCCGACGACGGGGCCAACCGGCCGATCGGCGACAGCGCCGTGGTGACCCTGGGGAACGTCGCGCCCACGCTGTCCCTCGGCGGAGCCGAGGCATGGTCGGTGCACCATGTCGGCGACACCGTGGACCTCGGTGCGTCGTTCACCGACCCGGGCGCCAACGACACCCACACCTGCGAGGTGACCTGGGACGACGGCACGACCGAGACGTACGCCGCCACCGCGTCCGGCTGCGACCGCGGCCACACCTTCGACGCGGCCGGCATGTACACCATGAAGGTCAAGGTCACCGACGACGACGGGGGCTCCGACACCGCCGAGGTGATGGTCGTCGTGTACGACCCCGACGCCGGGTTCGTCACCGGCGGCGGCTCCGCCGAGCCGGAGACGGCCACGCTGACGCCGGCCGCGATGGCCGTGCCGGCCGACGCGCTGGCCAAGGGCGGTGCGGGGACCGCGAAGTTCACCTTCAACCCGCAGTACCTCCCCGGCGACGAGGGCCCGGCCGCCACCGGCGGCAAGGTCGCGTACCGGCTGGGCGGGGCGGACTTCGACCTCCAGTCGGACACGGTCGACTGGCTGGTGGTCACGCCGGACGGGAAGACCGCCTTCCGCGGTACGGGCACGCTGAACGGCGAGAGCGGTTACGGCTTCGTGGCGTACGCGACCGCCGACCCGGAGGCGTTCCGGATCGTCGTATGGGATCTGGACGCCTCGCCGCACCCGGACGGCGAGCCGCTGTACGACACGGCGCGCGGGGCGGGTTACGACGTGGACGTGGCGTCCCCGGCGCCCATCGCGAACGGGGCCATCCGGCTGCACCGGTCCTGAGCCGGTGGCGGGCCGTGGCGGAGCGCAATCCGCCACGGCCCGCACGGCTGTCTTCCGTCAAACGGCCGCTGAAACGGTTCTGCTCAAGGGCGGCGCGCCGCCAGGACCGCGGGTGCCGTCGAGTGCGGGAGCAGGTCGAAGGGCTGGGACGGGAGCCGGACGGAGACCTCGACACCGTCGCTGAAACGGTACGGCCTGCTCCCGACCACCGTCGCGAACGTCCGCCGCAGCCGGGACATCTCCGCCCGCACCGTGACCGTGCGCGTCGGATCGCCGAAGAGCTGCGTCGACAACTGCGCGGCGCTCAGCCCGTCGGGGTGCACCGCCAGCACGTACAACAGCTCCGCGTGGCGCGGGCTCAGCTCACGCGACCACACGCCCGTCGCCCCGCGCACCGTCACCGTCGGCGCGGTCGTGCTGGTCAGGTCCAGCTCCACCCCGCCCGGCCGGGTCTGCGGCTCCTGCGGGCGCACCTGGACCAGCCAGCCGCCCGGCAGCGGCTCCAGCACGCACAGCCCCAGCGACGGCAGCCACGCCGGACCCGCGGCCGCGTGCGCGGGCAGCGCCACCCGGTCCGGCGGCGCCATCCCCAGCGCGGCCGCGACCCAGCCGTTCGTGTCGACGGCCAGCGCCCGGCCCGTCATCCGGGCCAGCAGCGGGGCCGCCACCGAACGCAGCCGGTCGACCTCCGCCCAGTGCCGCATCCGCAGTTCACCCTCGGCGACCTTCGCGCCGGCCGACACGAGCGCGAGCGCGGTCTGGCCCATCCGCTGATGGGGACCGCTCAGATCGATGACGCCCAGCAGCTTCCCGGTGCGCGGATCGCGCACCGGCGCGGCGGCGCACGACCACCAGTGCAGGCTGCGGGCGAAGTGCTCGGAGTGGTGCACCAGGACCGGGCGGCGGGCGACGATGCTCAGGCCCAGCCCGTTGGTGCCGACGGCCCCTTCGGCCCAGCCCATGCCATGGGTCAGATCCGTCGAGTCCGCCTTGCGGATCACCTGGCGGCTGCCCTCCCGCCACAGCACGACGCCGTCCGGATCGCACACCAGCATGATGTGCTCCAGCGGGTCGTACGCGCTGAGCAGCGTCTCGCGCAGCGCGGGCAGCACCTCCCGCAGCCCGGACGCCTCACGCCGGCGTTCGATCTCGAAGAGCTGGTCGGGCTGTGCGTACTCCGGGTTCACGCCCCGGGAGCGGGCCCGCAGCCACGACTCCTCGATGAGCGTGCGCGCACGCTCGGACGCGGCCGCGTCGCCCGCGAGGACGTGCTCGCGGGCGTCTGCCGTGCGTCGTGTGTCTGGAACTCGTCTGTTCACCGTATTCCCCCGCAGGCGCACGGCTTCGGATGTCGCTGAGCCCGCCGCATGGCCGGGACCCGTCGTCGCCGCATGGAGCACCCGGCACGCGACAGGTGGTTACATCCTGCCGCCTGGGACCGCTCCGCGCTGTCCACTCGGTCACATTGGTGCAACCCTCTGCAACCCTTGCGTTGATACACGGGGTGTCGAGAAGGTAAACGCGTACTCCTGCGGCGGTGCCGAGTCGGCGCGGCATCGCCGCAGGACGCGCGGCGGCGGCCGTCGTCCTCGACCCCTTCAAGGGCGGTGGCCGCCGCCGCGCACTCATGTGCGGGCCCTTCGGAACGTGGTCCCTCCCGACCACCCGCCAGGTACGGGGCGTTCACGTAGCCGGCCGCAACTCCCCGGACCCCCGCGCGATCAGCCGGGTGTCGACCGTGCGCGTGCGCGCCGGGGTGCGCGTGCCCGCGAGCCGCTCCAGGGCCAGCGACGCCGCCGCCCGGCCGACGGCGAGCGGGTCCTGGGCCACCACCGTCAGGCCCGGCTCCAGCACCCCGGCGAGCGGCAGGTCGTCGAAGCCGACCAGCGCCACGTCCCGCCGACCGTCCTGGGCCAGCGCCGGTACGACGCCCAGGGTCACGAAGTTGTTGCCCGTGAACACGGCCGTCGGCGGCTCCGGCAGCGCGAGCAGCCGCCGTACCGCCGCGCCCGCGGCCACCGGATCGTGCGCGTCGGCCACCAGCCGCGGGTCCGGCTCGACGCCCGCGTCCCGCAGCGCCCGCTGATAGCCCCTGAACCGCTGCTTGCGGGTGTACAGCGAAAGCGGGCGGTCCCCGATGAACGCGATCCGCCGGTGGCCGTGCGCGAGGAGGTGCGCCGTACCGGTGCGGGCGCCCTCCTCGTTGGCGCTGACCACGCAGTCCGCGGCCAGGCCGGCGGCGGGCCGGTCGAGGAACACCAGCGGCAGACCGCCCTCACGCTCCCGGCGCAGATAGCGGTGGTCGCCGCCGGCCGCCGGGACGATCATCAGGGAGCTGACCCGACGCGCCAGGAACGTCGTGACGAGCGCGTGCTCCTTCTCCGGCGACTCGCCCGAGGACCCGATGAGCAGCGTCAGCCCCGCGGCCCGGACACCCTCCTCGATCCCGCCGGCGACCGTGCCGAAGAACGGGTTGCCCATGTCCGGCACGACGAGGCCGATGGTCGAATCGCGGGAGCCCACGCGCATGTTGCGCGCCATCAGATTGGGCCGGAAGCCCAGCTCCTCCACCACCGCCAGGACCTTGGCCCGGGTCTCCTCGGAGACGGGGCCGTCCTCGTTGAGCACCCGTGAGACCGTCTTGGCGCTCACGCCGACCCGCTTCGCGACATCCGTCAGGGTGGGCCGGCGCTGGCTCGCCATGGGCACCTCGCACTTCACACGTCAGCCGGGGCCGGGGCGTACACCGACGGCCTCGGCCGCCCCTTCGTCGGCAACGACCGTACCTCCGTCTCCCCCCGTCAGCTCCAACGCCCCCGTCATGATCGCGACGACCTCCGCCATCGTGTGGTCGCCGGGGCGCACCTGGGCCACCCGGCGGCCGAGGCGCTGGATGTGGATCCGGTCCGCTATCTCGAAGACGTGCGGCATGTTGTGGCTGATCAGCACGACCGGCAGACCGCGGTCGCGGACCCGCCGGATCAGGTCCAGGACCTGCGCCGACTCCTTGACGCCGAGCGCCGCCGTGGGCTCGTCCATGACGACCACGTGCCGGGCCCAGGCCACCGCCCGGGCCACCGCCACGCCCTGCCGCTGGCCGCCGGAGAGCGACTCGACGGGCTGGGTGAGGGAGCGCAGGCCGATCCTCAGCTCGGCCATGTGCGCCGCCGACTCCTCGCGCATCCGCCGGCGGTCCAGCATGCGCAGTACGGAGCCGAGCGGGCCGGGGCGGCGGAGTTCGCGGCCCAGGAACATGTTGCTGGCGATGTCGAGCGACGCGGCGACCGCGAGGTCCTGGTACACGGTCTCTATGCCGTGCCGGCGGGCGTCCAGCGGACTGCGCAGGCGTACGGGCCTCCCGTCCAGCTCGATGGTGCCCTCGTCGGGCTGCAGGGCGCCGGTGAGGGCCTTGATGAGGCTCGACTTGCCGGCGCCGTTGTCGCCGATCACGGCGAGCACCTCGCCGGGGAGGAGGTCGAAGTCGGCGCCGTCGAGGGCGGTGACCTGGCCGTAGCGCTTGACCAGGCCGCGGGCGCGGAGGACGGGGGTGGGGAGGACGGGGGGCGGCGGGGTGCCTTTCTGCGTGCTCATCGGGGCGCCTTCGTGGGTGCTCATCGGGGCGCCTTCGTGCGTGCTCATCGAGCTGCCTTCGTGCGTGCTCATCGGGCCGCCTTCCTGCGTGCTCATCGAGCCGCCTTCCTGCGGGAGATCTGGTCGACGGTGACGGCGAGGATCACGAGGACGCCGGTGATCAGGGTCTGGTAGATCGAGCCGACGCCCATCAGCTGCAGCCCGTTGCGGAACACGCCCACGATCAGCGCCCCCAGCAGGGTGCCCAGGACCGCGCCGCGCCCGCCGAACAGGCTCGTACCGCCGATCACGACCGCCGTGATCGCGTCCAGGTTGTCGGTCTGCCCCGCCTTCGGGTCGCCGACCCCGGTACGGGAGATCAGGAGCAGGGCCGCGATGCCGTAGATCAGACCCGCGAGCGTGAAGACGCCGAGCTTCAGCCGGGTGGTGCGGATGCCCGTGAGGCGCGCGACCTCCTCGCTGTTGCCGAGGGCGTACGTGTGCTTGCCCCAGGCCGTCTGGCCGAGGAGGTAGGCGAAGACGAGGAACAGGACGATGGTCAGCACCGAGCCGTACGTGATGTCGGTGCGGCCCATCGGGAACGTCTCGCCCAGCGCCGTCAGCTCCCGGGGCAGGTCGGTGACCGTCTGCTCGTCGGAGTAGATGTGCGTCAGCGCGAACGCCACGTTCAGCATGCCGAGCGTCACGATGAACGGAGGCAGGCGTACGAACGTGACCAGCGCGCCGTTCGCCAGCCCGAACAGGGTGCAGAAGGCGAGCCCCGCGGCGATCGCGACGAGCGGCGGCAGCGTGCCGTCGGCCGCGAGCTTGGCCATCACGATGGAGCCGAAGGCCATGATGGCGCCGCAGGACAGGTCGATGCCGGCGATCAGGATGATCAGCGTCTGGCCGAGGGCGAGCGTGCCGACGACCATGACCTGCTGGATGACCAGGGCCAGGTTGCCGCCGGAGAGGAACTGCTCGCTCTGCAGCGAGAAGAAGCCGCACGCCGCGATCAGCGCGACGAGGGGTCCTGCGGTGGGGTGCCCGGCGAGGTTCCGCCAGGCCGGCTGTCCGCCGGGCGGTGCGGGCGCCGACGACGAGGGCGTCGGTGCGGTGGTGGTGCTCACGGTGTGTCTCCTGGGGTGAGGGGCTGTGGTTGACGGCGGCCGGGCTCAGCCCCAGCAGTTCTCCAGCCCGTACGCCGTGTCCTTGGCGTCGACGCCGTCGGCCGGGGAGTCGGTGATCAGGGTGACGCCGGTGTCCGTGTAGCCGGACGCCTTCTCGTCGTTCTTCGCGTAGTCGACGACCGCGGACACGCCCTTGGCGGCCATGACGAGCGGGTACTGCTGCGAAGTGGCGGCGATCCGGCCCGCCTTGACGGCCTCCGTGCCGGTGCAGCCGCCGTCCACCGAGACGATCAGGACGTCCTTCTCCCGGCCCTTGGCCTTCAGTGCCGTGTACGCGCCGAGGGCGGCGGGTTCGTTGATCGTGTAGACCACGTTGATCCCGGGGGCCTTCTGCAGGCAGTTCTCCATCGCGGTCTGGCCCTTGGCCTGGTCGCCGCCCGTGTCCTGGGCGCAGACGACGGACGGGTCCTTGTCGTCGATGCCGTAGCCCTTGAGGAAGCCGTCGTGGCGCAGCTGTCCGACCGCGATGCCCGGCGCCAGGTCGAGCATGGCGATCTTCGCGTCCTGGCCGGCCATCCGCGCCTTCGCGTACGCGCCGATCAGTTCGCCTGCCTTCTCGTTGTCGGTGGCGAAGAGCGCGTCCGTGGCGTCCTGCGGCTCGGTGGGGGAGTCCAGCGCGATCACCAGGACGCCCTTGGCGCGGGCCTGTTCGATCGCGGGGACGATGGCCTTGGAGTCGTTCGGGGTGATGAGGATGCCCTTCACGCCGGCGGCGACCATGTTCTCGATGGCGGTGACCTGGCCCTCGTTGTCGCCGTCGAACTTGCCGGCTGCGGTGGAGAGTTCCACGCCCTCCTTCTTCGCGGCCTGTTCGGCGCCCTGCTTCATCTTGACGAAGAAGGGGTTGGTGTCGGTCTTCGTGATCAGGCCGACCTTGATGGTGCCGGAGTTGGTGCCGGTGCCGTTGCTGTCGCTTCCGTCGGAGGAGCCCTTGGCTCCCTCGCCGCAGGCGGTGAGGAGGAGGGCGGCGGAGGCGAGGGCGGCGGCGTGGCGGAGCTTGCGGGTGGTGCGGGCGGTGCGGCGCATGGGGTGGCTCCTGGGGTGGGATGCGGTCGGTTGCCGACCGGTGGTCGGTGAGGTGTCCTTCGAAACGCGCAGTGGTCGTGTCATCGTTGACTTATGTCAACGTTGACATCGGGTTGACGGAGATGATGGACTCCGCGGCGAGCAACGTCAATGCCCCCCACTCGTAACGAGTCGGCAACGGAGGCCATTCAGATGAGCCGCTGGACAGCACCCGCACTGATAGCCACCGCGGCGACCCTCGCCGCACTGCTCGCCCCCACCGCCGGGGCCGCGCCCCGGCCCACCGCCCCCCTCAACCCCGACTTCGAGACCGGCGACCTGACCGGCTGGACCGTCGTGTCCGGGACCGCCTTCTCGGACGCCGCCGTCAGCGCCCAGCACGACTACTGGGGCGGCCCGTTCAGCCAGCACGGCGACCGCCACCTGTGGGGCTTCGCCGCCGCCGGGGACGACGCCACGGGCCGGCTGAGGTCCTCGTCGTTCACCGCGGGCCGGGCCCTGAGCTTCCTCGTCGCGGGCGGCTGGGACCCCGAGAAGCTGTACGTCGCGCTGGTCCGCGACCGCGACGGAGCGGAACTCGCCCGGCAGACCGGTCCCGACGACGAGGCGTACATCCGCGTCCTGTGGGACACCGCGCGCTGGGCGGGCGAGCAGGTCCATCTCGAGGTCGTGGACGACAAGCAGGGCGGCTGGGGCCACCTCAACCTGGACGACGTCCGCACCGGCACCGCCGCCACCCGCGACGACAACGGCCTCACCTTCCGCGCCCTCGGCCAGGCCCGCCAGCCCGCCGCCCACGACTACGCCGCCGACCCCCTGCGCCCGCAGTTCCACTACACGCCGTACCAGGGCTGGATCAACGACCCCAACGGGCTGGTGCAGTTCGGCGGGCGGCACCACCTGTTCAGCCAGTACCACCCCGACGCCCCCAAATGGGGCCCGATGCACTGGGCGCACGCCGACAGCCCCGACGCCGTCCACTGGCGCGAACTGCCCGTCGCCCTGCGCCCCGACCCGCCGGCCACACCGGGGGACGTCTCCGGGATCTTCAGCGGCAGCGCCGTCGCCTCCGGCGGCACGCTGTACGCGGCGTACACCCGCTTCACCGACACCGCCGCCCGTCCCGGCGCGACACCGGAGACGGTGGAGATGGTCACGAGCACAGACGGCGTGACGTTCACCCCGCTCGCCGCGAACCCGGTCGTCGCCGCCGCGCCCGCCGGCTCCGGCGCGGGCTTCCGCGATCCGTACCTCTTCCGCGACCCGGTCGCGGGCGGCTGGAAGATGGCCGTCGGCTCCGGAGACGGCGACCGGGGCAAGGTGCAGCTGTACGCCTCGGCCGATCTGCGGACCTGGACGTACGACGGCGTCCTCGCGACGGGCGACGGTACGGACGGGGCGATGTGGGAGTGCCCGTCGCTCTTCCCGCTCGACGGCAAGTGGGTGCTGCTCACCTCCGTCAACGAGGGCGGCCGGTCCGTGCAGCGCTACGCCGTCGGCTCGTACGACGGACACGTCTTCACGCCCGAGAGGCGCGGGGTGCTCGACGGCGGCGGCGACACCTACGCCGGGCAGGTCTACCGCGACGACCGCGGGCGGCAGTTGATGATCGCCTGGCTCGGCGACTGGAACGCGAAGGAGCCCACGCGGGTCAACGGCTGGGCGGGCGCGCAGAGTGTGACGCGGGAGCTGTTCCTGCGGGCGGACGGCGGCCTGGGCGCGCGGCCGGTGGCCGAGCTCGCGTCGCTTGAGACCGGCACGACGGTGCGGTCCGGCGCGCGGACCGTCGGCGACGTCCCCTGGCGGCTCGGAAGGGGCTCCGTTGCGCGGCTGCGAGCGGCGATCGACGTGAACGCGACGACGGCCGACACGGTCACGGTCCGTCTGCACGCCTCTGCGGCGGAGGCCACGGAGCTCCGTTACGACAAGGCGACGGGCACGCTCACCCTGGACACCGCCCGCTCCGGCTACGGCACACGCGCGGCGTACAGCACGCGGGTGACGCCGGACGCGGACGGGGTGCTGCGGCTCGACGTACTGCTCGACCGGTCGTCGGTGGAGGTGTTCGCGGGGGACGGCGAGACGCTTACGGCGCGTGTGTATCCGCGGTACGTCGAGTCGGATGCGGTGGAGTTCGCGGGTTCCGGGGGTTCTGGGGGCTCTGGGGGGACGGTGGCGTTGCGGTGGGCGAGTCTTCGGGGGGTGGGGTCTGGGTGGTCGTGATGGTTTCGTCCGTGGCCGAGTCGGGCCCCTCTTGATCAACCTGTCCCCTCGTGGTCGACCCGTACCCCCGCCCGTGACCCGGGCGGTCAACCCACCCCGAAAGGTTCGCGCATGACCGCCGTTCCCTCGCCCGGCCACAGGCCGGCCGACCCTGTGCCCGCTCTGTCGCTCCCCTCGCCGGCTCCGGCGGAGAGCGCGCCGGTCGTGGTGCTCGGCGAGTGTGTGGCGGACGCCTTCACGGTGTCGCCGCAGGCCGTGCCCTCCCCCGCGCCGGCGGGCGGGGGCCTGGACCTTCGCGTGCTGCCCGGCGGCGGGCCGGCCAACACGGCCGTGGCGCTGGCCCGGCTCGGTACCGACAGCCGGTTCCTCGGGCGTCTCTCGGACGACGTGTTCGGCCGGATGTTCCGGGCCCACCTCGCCTCCTCGGGTGTGGGCCTGGCCGGCGCCCCGACGGCGTCGGAACCCAGCACGCTGGCCGTGGCGGACCTCGACGCGGAAGGGCGCGCGGTGTACAGCTTCCACGCGCGTGGGACCGCCGACTGGCAGTGGACGCGGGACGAGCTGCGCGCCGGCCTGCCGGACCGCCTCGCGTGCCTGCACACGGGCTCGCTGGCGCTGATGATGGCGCCGGGCGCGGAACTGGTGGAGGAACTCCTGCGGGAGGTCCGCCCCCGGACGACGGTCAGCCTCGACCCGAACGTCCGCCCCCTGCTCATCGACCCGGCGCTCTACCGTGCCCGTCTCCCGAAGTGGTGCGAGGTGGCGGACATCGTCCGCGTCAGCGACGACGACCTGGCGCACCTCGCCCCGGACCGGACGCCGGAGCAGGCCGCCGACGACTGGCACGCGCTGGGCGCCCGGCTGGTGGTGGTCACGCTCGGCGCGTCGGGGGTGTTCGCCTCCCTGGACGGCACCCGTCTGCGCGTCCCTTCCCCGCGTACGACGGTCGTCGACACGGTTGGCGCAGGGGACGCCTTTACGGCGGGCCTGCTGCACGCGCTCCGTTCGGCCGGCGAACTCGGCGCCCGTCTGGACACCCTGACGGCGGACGTTTTGCGCGCGGCGCTGGAGACCGGCACCCGGGTGGCGGCCGCGACGGTGGCGGTGCGGGGGGCGAACCCGCCGTGGGCGCACGAGCTGAGGACGGTCGCCTGAGCCGGTGCACGGGCCGTAGGCTGCCCCGATGCGTACGACGGCGGGGACGGCGGAGTTGTCCGGTGCGGTGGCGGAGGCGCTGGGGTCCGGCTGCCGGATCACCGGGGTGGAGCGGCTGCGAGGTGGCAGCAAGAAGGGCGTGTACCGGGTCGCGGTCGACGGCGCCGGGGTGGAGAGCGTGATCGTGTACCGCTGGTCGGCCGCGGAGAACTACTGGCCGGAGGACGAACCCGTCGACCGTACGGACCCGTTCGCCCCCGCCTCCGGCCTCACACCGGACACTCGACGGGATCGGCGTGCGGGTGCCGCGGGTGTGGTGGTGGCAGGAGTCGGACGCGGTGGACACGGCGGTGGACACGGCGGTGGATACGGCGGTGGACATGGCGGTGGATACGGCGGTGGATACGGCGGTGGATACGGCGGTGGATACGGCGGTGGTGGAGGACGTCGCGGGCGGCACGCTGGAGCGGTTGCTCGCGACGGCCCCGGCGGAGGAGGGGCGGGCAGTGCTGCGGGGGCTGGCGGGGGAGTTGCGGCGAATGGGGGCGGCCCGGGCGGATCGCTGGGGGCGGGTGGGTGTTGGTGTGGGTGGGGGTGGGGGCGTGGGTGTGGGTGAGGGCGCGATATCTCTCGTTGCCCTCTCCGCTTCCTCAGTTCCCTCCGTTCCCTCGGCCGAACGGCTCGTCCTTTCCCGCGCCCTGACGGACCTGACGTACGCGGCCGGCCGCGACCCCCGCCTGCGGTCGGTGGAGGAACCCCTGCGCGATCGCCTCCGGCACCTTGCGGACCGCGTGGCACCCCGCACGGACTACGCCCTGATTCACGGCGAGCTGGGGCCGGACCACGTCCTGGTCGACCGGACGGGGGCACCGGTCCTCATCGACATCGAGGGGCTGATGTACTTCGACCCCGAATGGGAGCATGTCTTCCTCCGCCTCCGCTTCGGCGACGACTACGCCCTGCTGTCCCGCTCGGACCTCGACGCGGACCGTATGTCCCTGTACGCGCTGGCCATGCGGCTCTCCCTGGTCGCGGGCCCTCTCCGGCTCTTGGACGGCGACTTCCCGGACCGGACGGCGATGCGTGCCATCGCGGAGCACAACCTGCGTCAGGCCCTGGCCCTGCTGCCCTGAGGGGGGGCACCCCTCTGCGTGCGCCCCCGGGGGCTCTGCCCCGGACCCCCGTTGGCGGGTGGGTTGGCATCGGATTGTGCGGTGAGCGCTGCCGGGTCCGCCGTTCGGTGCGGGAAACGTCGGCGGGTGGTGGCGGTCGTGCGGTTGGGTTGCGTT
>NZ_JBFAXR010000150.1:0-19289 GCF_040680895.1 Streptomyces sp. NPDC051940
GATCCGGCGGGGGCACGGGCGCGGTCGGCCGGTCACTTCAGCCCGAAGGCCCTGATCACCTCCTGGGTCACGCTCAGCCCGCCCGGCCCCTCGGCGGACGTCTTCAGCGAGACCGTGCCGCCCGCGCGGGCCGGGACGTCCAGCGCGGCCGTCCACCGGCCCGCGCCGTCCTGCTGGAGGGTGACGGGCTGCCAGGTGGCGCCCTCGTCGTACGACACCTGGAGCGCCGCCGACGTCGCCGTGGCACCGCCGGTGTACGCGGCGGCGGACAGGCCCAGCGTCGTCCGGCGCCCGGCCGGGACGTCGCCGTTCAGGTCGACCGGCACGTCGTAGGCCACGTCCAGCAGCGGGATCTCCTGGGACGGGGTGCCCGGCTTCGGGGCCGCGGAGCGGAAGCCCCACTCCGTGTGGGTGGCCGTGGTGAGGTCCCACTTCCCGGTGTCCCGGCGCGTGTTCAGGATCAGGCTGTACGACCGCTCCTCGGCCGTCAGGCCGGTGGACCAGCCCCCGGCGCCCCCGAAGCCCGTGATCCGCACGCCGTCCCTGCGGAGTTCGGTGTCGCCCAGGGTGGCCGGCGAGAAGGCGATGTGCCCGGCGCCGCTGCCGGACCAGGCGGGGATGTTCCACGCGATCCCGTTGCTGGTGCGGCTGGGGCGCCAGGAACCCTCGCCGGACCGGGGTCCGTTGACCGGTTCGAACCAGTCCCCGGCGTACTTGCGGCCGGCCTCGTAGGTCCGAGCGGGGGCGCGCTCCAGCAGGTTGTCGACGCCCGCGCCGCTCAGCCCGAAGCGGTGCTCCTCCGTCCACCGGCCGTCCTTCGCGGGCGGCGCGGTGACGTAGTCGGTGCGGGTGGCCGGGTAGCGCTCCGCCTGGTTGGCGCCGACGCTGCCGGCCCAGGACGGCACGAAGACGCGGCGGCCGATGCCCGCCGGGGTCAGGCCCGACGCCCACGGGGAGTGGAAGCGGGTGTCGATCCGGGCGAGTTCGTCGTGGCCGGGCGCGTAGGCCATCGGGTGGCCGGGGAACGCGCCGTGCTGCTGCTGCACCAGGTCGTACTGGTACGCCGGGTCGCGCCGTTCGGTGAGGTTGAGGGTGCCGTCGCCGGACTTCGCCTCCGCGACCAGCCGGGCCCCGTCCAGCGTGTGCACGCCCGCCAGGGTGAGCCCGTGGGCGTCGGTGTACGTCTCGTACAGGCGCCCGGGGGCGTCGTTGACGGTGATCAGCGCGGCGGCGCCCGCCTCGGCGGCCGCCTTCGCCCGCGCGTCGGGGGCGACGTCCGGGTCGCGGTCGACCACGACGGCCTTGCCCGCGGCGTCGAGTCCGGCGTAGTCGGCCGGGGTGCCGCTGCCCGCGTACACCGTCTTCAGCAGCCGCTTGCCCTCGTGCGTGGCGCTGCCGGTCTGCCGGGTGAGCGGGGTGTCGTGGCCGCTGCCGGTGACGGCGTCGAGGAGCCGCTGGCGCAGCCTGGTGTGGACCATCAGGTCCTGGCTGCCGCCCTCGGCGGCGTCGGCGACGGGCTGGACGTACAGGGAGTCGTACGCCGGGTCCACGACGAACGCCGAGGCTGCGCTGCCGCCGCCCGCGAGGGTGCGTCGGTACTGCACGACGGTCGACACGTTCTCCGTCTCGAACGGGGTGGTGGCGGTGACCGCCTGCGAGCCGGAGGCGTCCAGGTCCGCGACCGCGTCGCCCTTCGCGAGATCGATCTCGGGAGCGCTGAGCAGCGCGGTGCCGAGCCGGTCGCCGCTGTCCCCCGTCACGTCCACGAAGCCCCACGTGGTGTAGGTGCGCGGGGGCAGCCGGAACGTGGTGGAGCCGTAGACCTCGGCCAGGCCGGGGACGGGGTTGCCGGGGTAGGTGATGGCGACCACGCCGGCGGCGGGTCTGCCGTCGCGGCCGGTCAGCTTGACGGTGTAGTCGTAGAGTTCGGGCTCCTTGACCAGTGCGAAGGCGGTGTGCGCCACCAGCGCGCCGGTGGCCGCGTCCTTCGCCGTCACCTGGCCGGAGAAGATGCGCTGCACCGGCACCGTCGCCGGGTCCAGGCGCAGCGTCACGGCGGCGGTGCCGCCCGCGGGGACGGTGAGCGTCGAGGCGGACAGGGTGTACGCCGGGTCGGCGGTGTCCGTCGCCAGGTTCAGGGTGACGTCGGCGCCGCCGGTGTTGCGGTAGGTGACGGTGCGCTCGGCCGGCGCGGCGTCCTGGTGCGGCCAGCGGAACACGGCGGTCGGCACGGAGCCGGTGGCCTCGATGGTGCCGTCCACCGCGGCGGCCACGTCGACGCGGCCGTTCCCCTGCTGCAGGGGGGTGTAGGCGAGCTTCTTCGAGGTGGTCATGAGCGCGTTCTTGATCCGCGCCGCGTCCCAGTCGGGGTGCCGCTGGCGCAGGATCGCCGCGGCACCCGCGACGTGCGGGGTGGCCATCGACGTACCGCTCATCGACTGGTACATCGACGCGCCCGCCGCCGGATGCGCGGCGGCGGCGCTGATGGCCACGCCGGGTGCGGACACGTCGGGCTTCAGGGCGTAGGTGCGCGGCAGCGGGCCCTGGCTGGAGAACTCGGCGCGGGCGTCGGCCTTGCTGACGGCGCCGACGGTCAGCGCGGAGGCGGCGGCGCCGGGCGAGCCGATCGTGCCGGTGGCGTAGTTGTTGCCCGCGGCGACGACGAACAGCGGGCCGCCGTTCGCGGAGAGTTCCTCCACAGCCCGGGAGACGGGGTCGCTCCCGTCGGAGCCGCCGCTGGTGCCGATGCTCATCGACACGACGTCCACGCCCTGGTCCCGGGCCCACTCCATGCCGGCGATGACCCCGGACTCGGTGCCGCCGCCGTCGTTGGCGAGCACCTTGCCGACGTACAGCTTCGCGCCGGGCGCGACACCCTTCTTCGTCCCGCCGGAGGCGGCGCCGGAGCCGGCGATGGTGGAGGCCACGTGGGTGCCGTGGCCGTGGCCGTCGTCGGGGCTCTCGCCGGGGACGAAGCTCCGCTCGGCGGCGACGGCGTCCGTCAGGTCCGGGTGGGTGGCGTCGATGCCGGTGTCCAGGACGGCGACCTTCGTGCCGGTGCCGTCGTAACCCTTCGCCCAGGCGGCGGGGGCGCCGATCTGGGGTACGGACTGGGCGAGGTCGGCCTTCAGCTTCGTGTCGAGCCAGATTTTGGCTATGCCGCTGCCGGCGGTGAAGTCGCGGGGACGCGCGCCGGGCGCCACGTCCTTCCAGAAGGCGCGGGCCTGTCCGGCCTTCATGGCGGTGGCGTTGATGCTCGGCAGCCGGCGGACCTTGGCGGCGCCCTTCGGCGCGGCGGGCGGCTTCGCCGAACGGCCGTGCGGGGCGGTCGCGATGACGGGGACGCCGCCGGAGTGGGCGTCGTCGTAGCCCATGGCGGCGAGGCCGGTGACGTTGAACAGTTCGTAGTCGAGTTTCCCGGCGGCGAGCAGGCCCATCGCGGAGACGGGCAGGACGTAGGTGTTCTCCCCGTACGTCTGCACCTGCACGCCGCCCCGGGAGCCGGGGGCGGGGTCGACGGTGACGTCGTCCTTGGCGCCGGGGAGGTCGGTGTAGTGGACGACGTCGCCGGTGATCAGGGTGATGTCGTACGACGGTTCCTCCGCCGGGGCCTGCTCGGCGGCGGGCGCGGGATCGGCCGCGACGGCCGGCGGCGGGCTGAGGAGGCCGCCGCCCAGGGTGAGGGCGAGGGCGGCGCTCGCGGCGGCGGCCGGCAGGGCCGCGCGTCTTGATCGAATGGTCATGCTCATGGTCTAACCGCGCGACCCCGCGGCGCACACCGCGAGCAGGTGGCGAGGGTACGACGTGTCGTACAACCGCCAACCGGGCGGGCGAGTTGTTCACCGGACCGCTACCGAAAGCCCTTACCCGTATGGGATAGTCCCCGGCGTCCTGACAGATCTCCGACAAGGGGTGCCGTCCGTGCTGCGACGCGTCATTCGACTGATCGCCTGTCTGGTGAGTCTCCTCCTCCCCACCGCCGTCCTCGTCCCCGCGTCCCACGCGGCGGAGTCCGATCCCGTGAACCTCCGTGTCCTCAGCTACAACATCCACCATGGCGCCGGACCCGACGACGTCCTCGACCTGCGGCACGTGATGAAGGTCGTCGCCGGCTCGCGGGCCGACGTCGTCGCCCTGCAGGAGGTCGACAACCACTGGAGCGCGCGCAGCGCCTTCGCCGACCAGACGCGGTGGCTCGCCAAGGAGCTCGGCATGCACGCCGTGTACGGGGCGAACCTCGACCTCGACCCGCTCGAACCCGGTCAGGAGCGGCGGCAGTACGGGACCGCGATCCTGTCCCGCTACCCGATCCAGGAGTGGAGCAACACCCTGCTGCCCAGGTTCGGCACCCACGAACAGCGCGGGCTGCTCGTCGCCGACCTCTCCGTGGAGGGCGTGCCCGTGCGCGTCGCCAACACCCATCTGCAGCACGACGACGCCCTCGAACGGCAGGCGCAGGCGGCGCGGATCGTGGAGCTGCTGGGCAGCGGTCCCGAGCGCACCTTCCTCACCGGCGACCTCAACGCCACGCCGGACGCGCCCGAGATCGGCACCCTGACGGACGTGTTCGCCGACACCTGGGCGGTCGCCGGGGCGGGTGACGGCTACACGTACCCCGTCGAGGCGCCGCACGCCCGCATCGACTACGTCCTGGCCTCGCCCGACGCCGCCGTGCGGGACGTCCGCGTGCTCGCGGCGGACGCGTCCGACCATCTGCCGTACCTGGCCGAGGTGTCCGTGCGCCGCTGAGGACGCGGCCGGGTCACCTGCCTCATGTGCCCGGGACACCGGGTCACGCAAGGTTGACGCCGAGGGCGCGTGTCCTCCCCGCACCCTCGGCGTTCACCAGGCATGGGATCACAGATGAGACTCCTCGGCGCGGCCTCCGTCGCCGCCCTCGCCCTCGCCGCACTGTCGGCGTCGCCCGCACCCGCCGCACAGCCGACGGACCCCGCGCCCTCGTGCACCGCCGCGTCCTGCCCCTCCGCCGGCGGGGCGGGATACCACCGCGTGGACGCGTACCAGACCCGGGGCGAGTGCTGTCGCGCGGGCCGCCAGGGCGTCGACAGCGGCACCTGGTCCGCGTACTACTGCATCGAGCGGGACAGCTTCGTCACCGGCGAGCTCCCCGGCTCGTCCGCCGGCCAGAACCCGGACCCGGAGGACGCCACCGCCCCGTACCTCACGCCCTTCCGCGTCGTCCAGTTGTACGCGAAGGGCTGACCCGTCCATGCCCCCGAGGGCCTGTCGTCGAACTCCCGACGTCCGCGCGGAGCGCGGGCGCTGCGGCGTTCGGTGCGTCCTCTCGGCGTGCGGCGTCGCAGGTCATGTGGCGGAGCCACCTGTCCTGTGGCGCCGTGCGGCGAGGGTGCGTGCCGGGCGTCGCGGCGCAGCCGGGAGTTCGACGACAGGCCCGGGGACCGGCCGGAGCATCAGAACCGCGAGCACCGCGGCCCTGCTGCTCCTGGTCGGCCTCCTGCTGTGGGGTGCCGTCCTGGTGTACGTCGACGACGCCTGGCTGCGCGCCAACTACCCCGCCGCTCGGGTCGTCACGGTCACCTCGCGCTTCGCCGTCGGCGTGCCGGTCGTGGTCCTCGGGGTCCTGCTCCTCGCCCGTCCCGGCCGGGCGCTGCGGCGGCTGGGCGGTGTGCTCGTCGCGGCCGGGGTGTGCTGGTTCCTGCCCACCGTCGTCGGGGACCTGCTCGCGGCGGGCCGCCCGACGTCCGTCGACGCGCTGGCCGCCGTCACCGCCTCGGTGGCGGGGTTCGCCAGCCGTGCCCCGACGCTGCTGCTGCTCCCGCTGTGGCTGGCGGCGGCGCCCCGCACCGCCGCCGGACGCCGGGCCCGTACCCTCCTCACGGCTCTGACCTGCGCCTACTTCCTCGGCTACGGGGTGCTGTGGGCGCTGGTCTACCCCGAAGTCCAGGGCGTGCCCAACCCCCTGCTCGGCACGCCGCCGAGCCGCTGGGCGGTGGCGCACTCCGGCGCGTACGAATCCGTCGAGCAGCACGTGACGGTGGCCGTCGCCGCCGCCGGAACGGCCGCCCTGCTCCTCACCGCCGTACGGGTGCCCGGCCGCGAACGACGGGTGCGGCTGCTGCTCGCCGTCCTCCATCCCCTGTGCGTCCTGCTGCTGCTGACCGAGGTCTGGGGCCCCGGCCTGCGGACGGTCACCGCGCTGCTGACCGGCACCGTGCTGTGGGTCGCGGCCGTCGGCGCGGGTGTCGCGGGGACGGGGACCTGGCGGCTGGACCTCTCCGCCCGGCACCGCGTGGCGCAGGCGTGCGTGTTCATGGTGCTGGCGGCGGTCGTCACCGCGTGCGCCGCCACGACATGGCTGCTGCTCCCCGCCGTTCGCGGCACGGCGCTGCTCGCCGCCGTCGGCGCGCTGGGGCTGGGCCTGCTGCTGCCGCAGGCCGCGCGGCGCGGCACCCGCTGGGTGGAGAGCCTCTTCTACGGGCCGCGCGCCCGCCCGCACGACGCCGTACGGGCCCTCGCCGCCCGGATCCAGCAGGCCCCGCACCCGCGTGAACTGCCCGCGCAGATCTGCCGCAGCGCGGTCGAGGACATCGGCGTGCCCGGCGCGTCCGTCAGCGTCGACACCCGCTCCGGACCGCGGCTGCTCGCCGCGGCCGGACTGCCGCCCGGGGACGCGCCCGCGCAGACCTTCCCGCTGCGCTACCAGGGCCAGGTCGTGGGGCGGCTCGACGTCGTCCGCGACGGCTCGGGCACCCCGCCCGAACGGGACAGCGACCTCCTCGGGCTCCTCGCCGGCCAGGCCGGTCCGGCGCTCGCCACCCTCCGGCTCACCGAGGAGGCCCAGGCGGCGCGTGAGCGGCTCGCCCTCACCCGCGAGGAGGAACGACGGCGGCTGCGCCGCGAGATCCACGACGGGCTCGGGCCGCTGCTCGCGTCGGTGCGGCTGCGCATCGACACCGCGCAGGCCGGCTGCGCCGGGGAGTGCGCGGGCGGCGGGCAGCTGCGGGCGGCCGTCGACGGGCTGGGCGAGGCCCTGGTGGAGGTACGGCGGATCACCGCGGGGCTCGCCCCCGCCGCCCTGGTGGAGCGCGGGCTGGCCGACGCCGTGGGGGACCTGGCGCGCCGCCTCGGCCATCCGGGGCTGCTCGTCACGGTCACCGCCGACGCGTTGCCCGCCGTCACCCCGGGCGTCGAGACGGCCGCGTACCGGATCGCCGCCGAGGCGCTCACCAACGCCGTACGGCACTCGGGCGCCCGCCACATCCACATCACGCTCACGGCCGACGAGGACAGCGTCACCGTGACGGTCACGGACGACGGCGGCCCGGCGGCCCCGCCGACCGCGTCGGGCACCGGCCTCGCCTCGATGACGGAACGCGCCGAGGAGATCGGCGGCGCCTGCTCGGTCACGACCACCGCGGCGGGCACGGTCGTGCACGCCCGCCTGCCCCAGGGCCCGCCCTCCGCCCCGGTGGGCGACCAGCCGCCCACCATCCCGCAACCCCTGTAAGGACGCACTCCGTTGACCGAGCCAGCCGCCTGCCGGGTCCTCCTCGTCGAGGACCACCCCATCTTCCTCGAGGGCCTGATGGCCGCCATCGGTGCCGACCACGGCTTCAGCGTCGTCGCCGCGGCCGGCACCGCCGACGAGGCCGTCGCCGCGACCCGCACCCACGCACCCGATCTCGTCGTGATGGACCTGGGCCTGCCCGGCCGCTCGGGCATCGAGGCGATCCGCGAGGTGCTCGCCGCCCACCCGGAGGTGCACGTCCTCGTGATGACGATGTCCGAGGACGACGACAGCCTGCTCGCCGCGATGCGCGCCGGAGCGCGCGGCTATCTGCTGAAGGGCGCGAGCCGCGACGAGATCCTGCGGGCCCTGCACACCGTCGCCGGGGGCGGCGCGGTCTTCAGCCCGCAGCTCGCCGGGCGGATCGGCGTGCTGTTCGCCTCGGTCCGCGGGACGACCGCGGCGGCCGCCTTCCCCACGCTGACCGCCCGCGAGCGCGAGGTGCTGGACCTGCTGGCGTCGGGGCTCGGCTACGGGCAGATCGCGCGGTCGCTGTTCCTCGCGGAGAAGACGGTGCGCAACCACGTCGGCTCGGTCTTCGCCAAGCTCCGGGTCCACGACCGCGCCGAGGCCGTCGTCCGGGCCAGGGACGCGGGCCTGGGCACCGTCCCGCGGCCCGCGGGGCAGGCGGACGTTCAGCTGCCTCCGGCCGCCACCTGACCGGGCGTCCGCTGCGGCCGGGTGCTGGCCGGTCCGGCGAGGCCGAGGCGGATCAGGAACTGCTCCAGGGCGAAGGCCGCCATCCCGAGGGACACCGGGTTGCCGAGGACCGGCGACGCCTCGACCGCGAGGCCGGGGCGGGAGCCCGGCAGTACGTGCCGGGGCAGTTCGGCCCGGACCGCGGGCAGCAGCCAGGACGCCAGCGCCCGCGTGGTCCAGCCCGTCAGGGTCAGGCGCGGGATGTCCAGCAGGTTGACCAGGTCCCCGAGCGCCGCCGCCAGGTAGTGCGCCGTGCGCTCCACCAGGGCCGTCAGGGCCTCGTCCCCCGCCGTCAGGCCCTCGGCCACGGCCTGGACGAAGTCGCGCTGTCCCGCCGTGCGCAGCGCGGGGTGGCCCGGGGCGAGCTCGGCGAGGGTCGTCTCCAGACCGTGGACGCCGAGGTACGCCTCGACGCAGCCGCGCCGCCCGCACCGGCACTCGCGCCCGTCGAGCTGGAGCAGGGTGTGCCCCCACTCGCCGGCGTTGTTGGCCTTGCCGCGGATCAGCGTGCCGTCCAGGGCGATGCCCGCGCCGACGCCGGTGCCGAGGTTGACGACCGCCATGGAGTCGACCGTGCGCCCTATGCCGAACCACATCTCGGCCAGGGCGACGGCCTTCAGCGGATTGTCGACGTACACGGAGATGCCGAGGCCGGCCTCCAGCAGCTCCTCGATCCGCACGTCGTGCCAGTCCCAGTTCGGGGCGAAGACCGAGACCCCGGCGTCGGGGTGGACGTGTCCCGGCAGGCTGATGCCGACGCCGAGGATCGTCTCGCGGCCGGCGCCGCTCGCCGCGACCGAGGCGCCGACCGCGCGGACGATGCCGGCCACGACGTAGTCCTGGTCGTTCTCGTGCTCGTCGAGGGCGACCTCGGCGTGCCCGAGGACGCCGAGCGCGACGTCGTACACCGTGGCGTCGACGTAGGTCTCGGCCACGTCGACGCCGACGATGCGGCCGCGGCCGGGGTTGATGGTGAGCCGCTCGTACGGACGGCCCACACCGGTGCGCTCCACGGTGGCGATCTGCAGGATCTCCTCGGTCAGGAACTCCGTGACCAGGGTCGCGACCGTGGCGGCGCTGAGCCCGGTGTGCCGGGTCAGCTCCTGGCGGGTGGACGGCCCGCGCTCGAAGAGTGCGTGCAGAACCTCGAAGCGGTTCTCGTTACGAAGATCACGGGCCGTGCGGCGCGCCACCATCTCCCCCTCAGTGTTGCAAGGTCTCGAGCCACAGCGTACGGAGTTGCGGCACCTCCTTCCCCGCCAGGGCTCTGACCAGCAGGGTCAGCCCGGACCAGCCCGCCGGGACCCAGAGGGAGTCCGGGTCGCCGCCGGAGAAGGCGGGGCGCTCCCCGCACCAGACCCGGCCGACGCACTCGCCCGCCGCCCAGCCCGTCACGCGGATCTGCGTGCCGTCCGGGCGGAGCAGGACGCCGCCGTGCCCGGGCGGCAGGTCGACGTCGAGCCATGCCTCCTCGCCGGGCCGCAGGGTGAGCGGCAGCTCCGCCGGCGACCCGGGATGCGGGGTCGCGGCGAATCCGGTCAGCAGCTCGTCGTCCTGGACCTCGCAGGTCCACCCCGTCACCGGTTCGAGGGCGAGCAGCTCGGCGTACACCGGGTCGCCGCTGGGGTGGTGCGGCAGGGTGACCGCGACCGTGCGGGTGCCGGGCGGCAGCAGGACCCAGGGGTTCTCGGCGTGGACGGTGTTCGGTTCCCCGCCGTCCACCGCGATCCGTACCGGGGCTGTCAGTCCGCGCAGGTGCAGCGCGGTCGTGCCGTCGGAGGGCGGGAGCTCGCGTGCGTAGGTGAGCGGGAGGCCGACGCGGGTGCTGCTCCAGCCGCCGAGCACCCGCAGGGGCGCGGGTTCGCCTGCCCACTGCCCCCGGACCTGCCACAGAGCCGACACGTCGGTGGCGCCGCGGACCTTCCACAGGGCGCCGAGGCCGCGCAACGCGCCCAGGCGCAGGGCCGGCAGGCGGGCGTCGTCGAAGTTGGCGTGGCCCCAGATCTCCACGACGGCCTCGACGGGGACGGGACCCGTCGAGGCCGCCTCGCGGACGTCGAACCGGTGCGCCGCGCCGAACCCGGCGGCCGGCGGGTGGGTACGGCCCGCGACCGTCAGCTCGGCGATGTCGGCCGCGCCGGTGAGGAGCAGTTCGTCGACGCCGGTCAGATCGACGGTGGTGCGGTACGTGCCGCGGCCCCGGTACGCGCCCAGCGCCTCCAGCGGCGGGGGCGACCCGTGGTCTCCGGCCGGTGTGGCGGGCGGGGCGGCCGTCCGCCGCCGCACCGACCGTACGGCGGTCCGCTCGGCGGCCGGCGGCACGGTGTCTCCCGGCGCCACGGCGACGAGCATCAGCTCCCCCACGGCCACCCACTGCGAGCCGCCGGGTTCCGGGGCCGGGATCTCCGCCCGTACCCCGTCCACGACCACGGTGACGGGCACCGAGGACGAGAACACGAGCCGCCCGTCCGCCACCTCCACGAGATCCGCGGACGCGAGGTTCAGCGTCACGTCGTGCCCCCAGGGCCGCAGCGGCAGGTCCACCGCCATCAGCGGGCAGCTGTCCGCCGCGACCGCCACGCACTCCCCGTTCACCACGGCCTCCCCCGGCCGCGTCCCCAGATGGGGTACGGCGAGCAGGTGGCCGCCGCCGTCCAGCCGCAGCGCCGAAGGAGCCGCGCTGGTGGGGAAGTCGCACGTGACCGGCACCGGGGTGGGAACGGTCCGCGCGGTGGCGAGGCGGGGACCCAGCGTGTCGAGGACCCGGGCGAGGACCTGCGCCTCGGCGTACTCGGGACGCTCGGCGCCCGTGGAGGACACATAGCCGCCGAAGTCGTAGCCGTGGCTCATGAGGTTGCCCGGGTCGCCCCAGTTCCCGGCGGACGGCGTGTAGCCGAAGTTCCAGCCGGAGGACTGCAGGTACGGCGCGATGAGGGACGCCCCGCTCGCGAGGAGCCGGCGCAGGGTGCGGTGGCGCCGGTTGGTCTCGGTGATGAGCAGCGGCAGCCCGCGTGCGGCCAGCAGGTCCGCGTAGTGACGCACCTCCTGTTCGATGGACGGGGAGTCGTCGTCGGGGTAGAAGTTGCAGGCGGGGACGAGGTCCGGGACGTCGCCGGCGGCGCCGAAGACGTCGCCCTGCCCGGCGCAGGCGATGAGCGGCACGGTGATGCCGTGCCCTACGGCCATGTCGCGCAGGGCCGTCAGATAGCCGGGGCGGTCGGCGCAGTCGAAGAAGTCCAGCTCGTTCTCCAGCTGCACCATGACCACCGGCCCGCCGCGTGGATGCTGGCGCTCGGCGAGGAGCGGCAGGACCTGGTCGAACCACTCGCCGACCGCGTCCAGGAAGCGCGGCTCGTTCTGCCGGATGCCCAGCTCCGGGTCCAGCCCGAGCCACGCCGGGAGCGCGCCGCCGTCCCATTCGGAGCAGATGTACGGGCCCGGCCGCGCGATGACGTACAGGCCCTCCTCGGCCGCGAGGTCCAGGAAGGCGGCGACGTCGCGCCGGCCCTCGAAGGACCAGCGGCCCGGCGCGAGTTCGTGGAAGTTCCACGGCAGGTAGACGTCGACGCAGGTGTAGCCGGAGGCCCGGACCTGCGCCAGCCGGGTCCGCCACTGCTCGCGCGGGAGGCGGAAGTAGAACAGCGAGGCGCACAGGAGCGTGCGCGGGCTCCCGTCGATCCGGATGCCCCGGGCGTCGAGCTCGATCCGGCCCCGTGGGCCGCCGGGTCCGCTCCCGTCCTGTGCCGCCGTCGCCGTGTGGTGGTGCTGGTGACTCACTTGACCCCCGCGCTTCCGCCGCTGATGTCCATTTCGTACAGGTATCTCTGGCCCAGGTAGTAGACGATGATCATCGGTACGGCGAGCAGGACGGACCCGACCATCACCAGGTTCCACGGCGGCAGCTGGCCGGCCGTCGAGGTGCTGGTGATGTACTGCACGCCGAGGGAGAGGGGCATCTTGGACTCGTCGTTCAGATAGATCAGCGGCCCCATGAAGTCGCCCCAGGTGTGGGTGAGGGTGAAGATGCCGATCGCGATCAGCACCGGCCAGATCATCGGCAGCATGATCCGCCGGTAGATGCCGAAGAACCCGAGCCCGTCGACCATGGCCGCCTCGTCGAGCTGGCTGGGCAGCCGGGACACGAACTGCCGGACCAGGAAGACGTTGAAGGCGTTGGAGAAGAAGTTCGGCACGATCAGCGGCAGATACGTGTTCACCCAGCCCAGATCCCGGAAGAGGATGAACTGCGGGATCATGGTGATCTGCGTCGGGATCATCATGGTCGCGATCACCACGAGGAACAGCGTGTTCTTCCCGGGCGCCCGCAGCCGCGCGAAGGCGTAGCCGACGAGGCCGCTGGAGAGCATCTGCCCGACGACCGACCCGAGCGAGATGATCGCCGAGTTGACCAGGAAGCGACCCATCGGCAGCTCGGTGCTGAAGACCCGGCTGAAGTTCTCCCACTCGAACTCGCGCGGGAAGAGCGTGAACGTGTTGGTGTTCACGGTCGCGTCGCTGGACAGCGCGATCGAACCGACGAACACCAGCGGCATGGTGAGCACCGCCGCCACGATCATGAGCGTCGCGTACGTCCCCGGGGTGGCCCGGAACGCCCGCACCGCACCCGGTCCCCGCCGCCCCCGCACCCGCCGCGGCACACGGCCCTCACGCGCGGACCGCGGCGCGGCCTCGGGGCTGGTGGTCAGGAGGCCGGCCATCACTTCACCTCTGTCTCGTAGAACACCCAGCGCCGGGCGGTGCGGAAGGCGATGAGCGTGAACGCCAGCAGCACCAGGAACAGCAGCCAGGAGATGGCCGAGGCGTAGCCCATGTGGTAGTTGGCGAACGCCTCGTCGAAGAGGTACGGCACCATCGTCTCGGCCGCGTTGTAGGCGGCGGGGGTCTTGGCCTTGGGCACGAGGATGTACACCTGGGCGAAGACCTGGAACGCGGCGATCAGACCCATCACCAGGTTGAAGAAGATGATCGGGGTCAGGTGCGGCAGCGTGACGCTGAAGAACTGCCGTACCGCGCCCGCGCCGTCGACCTCGGCCGCCTCGTACAGCTCCCGGGGGATGCCCTTCATGGCGGCCAGCAGCAGCACCGTGGCGCCGCCCGCGCCCCACACCGACATCACGATCAGCGCGGGGGTCGCCCAGGTGCCGTCGACGAGCCAGGACGGGCCGCTGACGCCGATCAGGCCCAGGGCGTCGTTGAGCGGTCCGGACGGCGCCAGCACCATCTTGAAGATCATCGCCGTGGCGACCAGCGGCACCAGCGTCGGCAGATAGATCAGCGTGCGCAGCAGTTTGCGGGCGCGGACCTGCTTGTTGAGCAGGTTCGCCAGCCACAGGCCGATCACCAGGCCCAGCGGTACGGAGACGGCCGCGTAGTAGCAGGTGTGCCACAGGGCGTTCCAGAACCGCGGGTCGTCGGTGAGCAGTCTGGTGTAGTTGTCCAGCCCCACCCAGGTGGGCGGGGTGAACGAGTCCCAGTCCGTCATCGAGTAGTAGACCGACGCGATCATCGGCCCGAACATGAAGACGAGGAACCCGATCACCCAGGGCGAGACGAACAGATAGAACCACAGCGCCTCACGGCGCCGTCGCCTCGACATCGCCATCGCCCGTCATCCCGCGGACTTGATGAGGGAGGTCAGGCTCTCCTGCACCGCGCTCAGCGCCTTCTGGGCGCTGCGCTCCTTGCCGATCCAGAAGTCGGCGAGCCCCGTCTCGATCGCCGACTGCATCTCGTTCCACTCGGGGATGAACGGCGCGCGGAAGACGAACTCGCTGGACTCGGCGAAGACGCCCATGTCGACGTCGCCCTTCATCCAGGACGGCTTGGTGAAGGCCTCGCTCTGCTGCACCTCGAGGTTGGCCGGCACGTCCTGGCCGGCGGCGATGATCTCCTGCTGGGCCTCGGTGGAGGTGAGGAACTCGATGGCCTTGAAGGCGTTGTCGCGCTGCTTGGAGGTACGGGAGATCGCCAGGCCGTTGCCGAACGCGGAGACGGCCTGCTGCTTGCCGCGCCACAGCGGGGCGATGTCCCACTGGAAGGTGGTCGTGGTCAGGCCCGCGATGGCCCAGAAGCCGGTGGCGTTGACGGCGACCTTCTGGTTGGCGAACGCCTGGTCGCCGCCGACGTCAGCGCCCATGTCGGCGTACTCCTCCTTGGTGGGCACGACCTTGTGCTTGAAGATCAGGTCGCCGGCCCACTGCAGCGCCTCGACGGCCTCGGGGCTGTCGACGGTCGGGCGGCCGTTCTCGTCGATGATGGCGCCGCCGTTCTGGTACACGAAGCTCCACCACTGCGGCCACCAGCCGGCGCCGCCGTAGCCCCACTGCTTGCCCGGGACGGTCAGCTCCTTGAACGCCGAGAGGGCGTCGTCCCAGGTCCAGTCCGCGGTGGGGGCGCCGATGCCCTTGGCGTCGAACAGCTCCTTGTTGTAGTACACGATCATCGCGCCGGAGCGGTCGGGGATCGCGTACAGCTGGTCCTCGTAGGAGTAGATCGAGCCGACGGCGCCGAAGCGCTGCTGGACGTCGAGGCCCGCCTTCTTGGCCATGTCGTCCAGCGGGAGCAGTTGGCTCTTGCTGGCGTAGGTGTTGACGCTCTCGGCGACCTCCATGATGTCGGGGCCGCTGCCGCCGGCGATCATCGTCTGCACCTTCTGCGGGTACGAGTCGCTCGGGATGAGCTGGAGCTTGACCTTGAGGTCGGGGTACTTCTTCACCAGCAGGTCGATGCGCTTCTGGTACGTCTTGCGGTCGGGGTCGCCGCCCCAGACGGTCATCACCAGCGGGCCGTTGCCCGAGCCGCCGCTGCTGGAGCCGCACGCGGTGAGCGTGATGACGCCGGCGGCGCCGGCGGCGAGGCCGAGGAAACCGCGGCGGGAGTACTGCGCCCTGTCGACAGCCATGACTGAAGCCCTTCGTGGACTGAGGGTGCGAACGCATGCGGGAGGCGTGCGGACGCGTGGGGACATGCGAAGGCACGGGGTGTGCGAACGCATGGGAGGGTGCTCGACCGTCGGGCCCGAGGGTTCGAATGGCGGTTAACCTAACCCTCATTTAAATTGCTCGACAAGCCCTCGTAACCCACGGGTTTTACTGGCGCCGACCTCTTGACGCGCCCGTGCCGCGCTGCGACTTTGTATCGATACAACGCACCCCTCACGCAGGAGCCGCCCCATGCCCCGCGCCACCGCGGTCATCAATCTCGACCTTCCGGGACCGGTGATCAGCCGCCATCTGTACGGTCACTTCGCCGAGCACCTGGGCCGCTGTGTGTACGGCGGGTTCTGGGTCGGCGAGGACTCCGCCATCCCCAACGAGGGCGGTATCCGGCTCGACGTCGTCGAGGCCCTGCGCGCCCTGGACATCCCCAATCTGCGCTGGCCGGGCGGCTGTTTCGCCGACGAGTACCACTGGCGGGACGGCGTCGGCCCGCGCGCGGAGCGGCCCCGGATGGTCAACACCCACTGGGGCGGCGTCGAGGAGAACAACCACTTCGGCACGCACGAGTTCATGGCCCTGTGCGAACTGCTGGGCGCCGAGCCGTACATCAACGGCAACGTCGGCAGCGGCACCGTGCGGGAGATGAGCGAATGGGTCGAGTACCTGACCCGCGACGGCGACAGCCCCATGGTGCGGGCGCGCAAGGACAACGGCCGCGAGGAGCCGTGGCCGGTCAGGTTCTGGGGCATCGGCAACGAGACCTGGGGCTGCGGCGGCAACATGCGCGCCGAGTACTCCGCCGATCTGGCCCGGCAGTTCGCGACGTACTGCCGGGACTACGGCGAGAACAAGCTGTACCGGATCGCCTCGGGCGCCAACGAGGACGACTACCAGTGGACCGAGACGCTGATGCGGCAGATCAGCTGCTTCGGCTGCGAGGCCACCCCGCGCACCTTCTTCCAGGGGATCTCCGTCCACCGCTACACGCTGTCCGGCCCGTGGGAGGCGAAGGGCAGCGCGACGGAGTTCACCACGGACGACTACTACCGGACGCTGGCCTCCGCCCGGCGGACCGACCGGATCCTCACCGGCCACTCCACGGTGATGGACCTCTACGATCCGGGGCGCCGGGTCGGGCTGGTGCTCGACGAGTGGGGCACCTGGTGGGACGTGGAGCCGGGCACGAACCCGGGCTTCCTGTTCCAGCAGAACACCCTGCGCGACGCGCTCGTGGCGAGCCTGCACTTCGACATCTTCCACCGGCACGCGGCGCGGCTGGTCATGGCGAACATCGCGCAGACGGTGAACGTCCTGCAGGCCATGGTCCTCACCGACGGCGACGCGCTGGTGCTGACGCCGACGTACCACGTCTTCGAGATGAACAAGGGCCACCAGGACGCCGATGCGCTGACCGTCCATCTGCGCGCCGAGGACGCCGTCCGGCAGGCCGGCGACGCGGAGCTGGAGACGCTGTCCGCGTCGGCGAGCGTCAAGGACGGGACCGTGCTGATCTCGCTGTCGAACCTGGACGCGGACGAGCCGGCAGAGGTGACGCTCGACCTGCGCGGCGGCGCGCTCGGCGCGGCCGAGGCGCGGCTGCTCACGGCGGACCGGCCGCAGGCGCACAACACGCCGCAGGCACCGGCGGCCGTGGCCCCGCGTCCCTTCGACGGGGTGAAGGCCACGGACGGGGGGCTCACGCTGACGCTGCCGCCGCACTCGTTCGCCACGGTGCGGGCTCCCCTCGTATGACGGCGCGCCCGCTGCCCTCCGGTACGACGCCGCGCCCCCTTCCCGAGCGCGGGCTGCGCCCGCCGATGGGCTGGAACAGCTGGGACTGCTACGGCACCACGGTCACCGAGGAGGAGGTCCTCGCCAACGCCCGCTTCCTGCACGACCACATGCGGGCGTACGGCTGGGACATCGTCGTCGTGGACATCCAGTGGTACGAGCCCACGGCCCGCGCCCACGGCTACAACCCGGACGCCCCGCTGGTCCTGGACGCCCACGGCCGGCAGCTGCCCGCGCCGGGCCGCTTCCCCTCGGCGGCCGGCGGGGCGGGGTTCGCCCCGCTGGCGGCGCGGGTGCACGCGATGGGGCTGCGGTTCGGGCTGCACGTCATGCGGGGCGTGCCGCGCCGCGCGGTCCGGGCGCGGCTGCCGGTCGCGGGCACGGAGTTCACCGCCGACCAGATCGCGGACACGGCGTCCGTGTGCCCGTGGAACACCGACAACTACGGCCTGGACCACGACCACCCGGGCGCCCAGGCGTACTACGACTCCCAGGTGGCCCAGTTCGCCGCCTGGGGCGTGGACTTCGTGAAGGCCGACGACATGCTCTTCCCGTACCACGAGCGGGAGATCGCGGCGTACGCCCGGGCGATCGCCCGCAGCGGCCGTCCGATCGAGCTCAGCCTCTCCCCCGGCACGGACGTCTCGCTCGCCCGGCGGGAGCATCTGCGCGAGCACGCCGTGATGTGGCGGGTCTGCGACGACCTGTGGGACCGGTGGGAGGACGTCGAGGCGCAGTTCGCGCGGATGGCGCGCTGGGCGCCCGGCCAGGGGGAGGGCGGCTGGGCGGACGCGGACATGCTGCCGCTGGGACGGATCGGCATCCGGGCGGAGCGGGGCGAGGACCGGATCAGCGCGCTGACCCGGCCGGAGCAGATCAGCCTGCTCACCCTGTGGCTGATCGCCCGCTCGCCGCTGATGATGGGCGGGGACCTGCCCGGCACGCCCCAGGAGACGATCGACCTGCTCACGAACGACGAGGCGCTGGCCGTGCTGTGGTTCGGCCGCGACGGCCGGGAGGTGCTGAGGGAGCGGGACCTGGTCCTGTGGACCGCCCGGGACGTGGCCGGGGACGCCCGGTACGCCGCCGTCTTCTCCCTGGCCGGCGCGCCGCGGCGGGTCAGCGTCCCCCTCGGGTCCGTCGGCGCCCGGCCCGGCGACCGCATACGGGAGCTGTGGACGCGTACCGACGTCGCCCACGACGGCACCGTGCTGACCGCCGACCTGCCGGCGCACGGCGCGGCCCTCTACGGTCTGTCCGTATGACGACGATCCAGGACGTGGCGAAGGCGGCCGGGGTGTCGGCGATGACGGTGTCCAACGTCATCAACGAGCACCCCAACGTCCGCCCCGCCACCCGGGAGAAGGTCCTCGCGGCGATGGCCCGGCTCGACTACCGGGTCAACGTCGCCGCACGCAACCTCCGCAAGGGCCGCACCGGGACGATCGGGCTGGCCGTGCCCGAGGTCGACCGGCCGTACTTCGGGCTGCTCGCCGCGGGCATCATCGAGGCCGCCGGCCGGCACGGGCTGCGGGTCGGCATCGAGCAGACCGGGGCGCGGCGGGAGGACGAGCTGGCGGCGCTGACCATGTCGCGCAACCGGCTCTACGACGGGCTCATCATCAGCGCGGTCGGCCTGGGCGCCCGCGACGCCCAGGCGCTGAAGGTCGACCATCCGGTCGTCGTCCTCGGTGAGCGGATCTTCGGCGGTCCCGTCGACCACGTCGCCATGCCCAACGTCGAGGCGTCCGAGGCCGCCACCCGCCACCTCGTCGAGCGGGGCTGCCGCCGTATCGCCCTGTTCCGGGGCGCGCTCGGGGAGGACGTGGACGTCTCCAGCCTGCGCCGCGCCGGCTATCTGCGGGCCCTGGAGGCCGCCGGGCTGGCCGCGGACCCGGCGCTGGACCAGTGTCTGGACGCCTTCACCATGGAGGCCGGCGCCCGCCGCGCCCGTGAGCTGGCGGCGGCCGGCGCGGACTTCGACGGTGTCTTCTGCGTGACGGACACCATCGCCATGGGCGTGCTGCGCGGGTTCGCGGACGCGGGGGTGCGGGTGCCGGGGCAGGTGAAGGTGATGGGCTTCGACGACGTCCCGGAGTCGGCGTACCTCGTACCGTCCCTGTCCACCGTCGCCCCGGACCACGCGGCGATCGCGGAGCGGGCGGTGGCCCTGCTGGCCCGCCGCATGGCGCGCCCGGAGCCCGCGCCGGAACCGGAGGAGTTCGTGGCCGGGTTCACGGTGGTGCCCCGTCGGCGACCGCCTGCTCCGCTCCCGCCTCGATGGGCCGGCC